>JARFQS010000379.1 GCA_029287645.1 Thermoanaerobaculia bacterium
TTCGACGAGGTCATCACCGCACAGCAGGTGGGCCGCTACAAGCCTTCCACCGAGAACTTCGACTTCGCCCTCGATCGGCTCCAGGTTCCGCCCCAGCAGGTTCTGCACGTGGCCCAGAGCCTGTTCCACGATCACGAGCCCGCGAAACGATTAGGCTTCACCACGGTCTGGATCAACCGGCCGAGCCGATGTCCGGGAGTGGGCGTGGCGCCACCGACGCAAGCCTCGCCTGACGTCGAGCTTCCAGACCTGGCAAGTCTGGCGGAGCTGATGAGCCTTTGAAAGATGGAGATTCTGCTGGAAGCGTCGACTTCACAGCAGATCCTTACCCTGGTGAGATAGAGTCGATGGGATGAGCACGCGAACTCGAGTGGCCCGCTACAGCGTAGCTGAAGAAATTGCCAACAGCATTACACATGGTGTCGGCCTGGTCCTCGCCATCGGTGGGCTGGCGACGCTGACGGCCCTTGCCGCCCTCCACGGCTCGGCGTGGCACGTCGTGGGCTGCAGCATCTTCGGAGCGACGCTGGTTCTTTCCTACTTGACCTCGACGCTCTATCACAGCCTGCCCGCCGCGCGAGCGAAGTCGGTGTTGCGGGTCCTCGACCATTGCGCGATCTTCCTGCTCATAGCGGGGACCTACACCCCGTTCATGCTGGTCAATCTGCGTGGACCTTGGGGTTGGTCTCTGTTCGGTGTCGTCTGGGCGATTGCCGCCCTGGGGATCGTCTTCAAGGTGACCATGCTGCGAAGGTGGACGGCCGTCTCGGTAGCCCTCTACATCGCCATGGGGTGGGTCGTGGTGGTCGCGACCAAGCCCATGCTCGCGGCCGTGGCACCGGGAGGATTGCTGCTCCTGCTCCTCGGAGGCCTGGCCTACACCGCCGGTGTCGTCTTCTATGCCTGGCGCCGTATTCCTTACCACCACGCCATCTGGCACCTGTTCGTCCTGGCCGGCAGCGTGTTTCATTTCTTCGCCGTTCTCTTCTACGTCATTCCTCTCGGCACTTCCTGAGGAGCAAACCGTAGAAGCGTCGGCCGAGTGTCATGACCGAGCGAGACAGCCCAGCGAGACTCGTCCTGATCAAGCACTCCGTTCCGGAGATGCAGATCCACACCGAATCCAGGTTCTGGCACCTCTCCGAGGAAGGGCGCAAGCGGTGTGCGCCCCTGGCCGAGAAGCTGCGCCGGTTCAATCTCGCCCGTATCGTCTCGAGCAACGAGCCGAAGGCCGTGGAGACAGCCGAGCTGCTGGCGTCCGAGCTGTCCCGGACACATATCGTTCGCCCCGATCTGCAGGAAAACGATCGCACCGGTCTCGGGTTCGTCGGCGTGGAGGCCTATCAAGATACGTTTCGGCGGTTCTTTGCCGAGCCGGACAGGGTCATCGTGGGAACCGAAACGGCCGAGGAGGCGCGGGCCCGGTTCACCACGGCTGTCGAGGCCGTTCTCGAGGAATTTCCGGAGGAGACCCTGGCCATCGTCACCCATGGAACGGTGATTTCACTACTGGTCTCCGAGCCGACGGCAGAAGAGCGGTTCCGCCTTTGGAGGCGACTCGGGCTTCCGTCGTATGTTGTCGTATCGAGGCCGTCGCTGGAGATCGTCGAAGAGTTCTACGGTGTCGACTGATCCTGCAGCTAGGCAGGCGTGTGGACGAGGGTGCACAAAATGCAGCCGGAACTGAAGTACCACCATATCGGGATTCCGACGCAGGAAAAGAGGGAAGACGAAGAGTACCTTGCCGAGTTCAAGGTGTATGTCTCGAGCTTCGATCGCGGCCCCTTCGGGGTGGAATGGTTGAGGTTCGAGGAGGAAAGCCCGTCACCCGACCTCCTGAAGCGCGTCCCCCATGTCGCTTTCGAGGTGCAGGACCTCGAGGCCGCGATCGCCGGCAAGCAGGTCTTGATCGAGCCCAACAGCCCTTCGGAGGGAGTCAGGGTCGCCTTCATTGTCGACGATGGAGCGCCGATCGAGTTCCTGGAGTTCTCCGAGCCTCGAAACCCTTGAGGGCTGAGTTGTGAGTCGGAAGCGGCGACGCCGGAAGCGCCGGAAGCGAGCCGCGTGGCTGGTGCTCGCGTTGGTCATCAGCCTGCCGATCCTGATCGTCCTGCCCTGGCGGTGGCTCGAGCCTCCGGAAAGTGCCTTCATGATGCGGTCCCGAGCCGCGGGCGCGGAGATCCACCACCAGTGGGTGCCGTGGCCGGCGATCTCCCCCTATCTGCCGATCGCGGTCGTAGCGGCTGAGGATCAGAAGTTCCCCGAGCACCGAGGGTTCGACACCGAATCCATCCGGTCTGCCCTGGAAGAGAATGGATCCAAGGGGCGCGGCGCCAGCACCATTTCCCAGCAGGTCGTGAAGAACCTCTATCTGTGGCCCGGCAGGAGCTGGGTCCGAAAAGGGATCGAGGCGTATCTGACAGTCTTTCTCGAGACCCTGTGGCCGAAGCAACGAATTCTCGAGGTCTACCTGAACATTGCGGAGCTCGGCCCCGGCATCTTCGGAGCCGAGGCTGCCGCTCAGGGGTTCTTCGGCAAGCCGGCTTCTGAATTGACCGCAAGGGAGGCAGCACTATTGGCGGCCGTGCTTCCGAGCCCGAAACGGATGTCTCCGGCCCGGCCCTCACCGTATGTCGAGGAAAGGGTGGATTGGGTTCTTCGGCAGATGGAGCAGCTCGGGGGGCCGGCCTATCTGGAAGGGATGTAAGGGAGCTCCATGCGTGACCAGGATCAATGGGAAGAGCTCTTCCAAGAGTTCTTGCGCGACCGGATGGGAACTGATCCGGCCCACGGATTGGACCATGTGCGGCGCGTAGTAGCCAATGCTCGCCGACTCGCGGAGGCCGAAGGGGCGAAGCTCGAAGTGGTCCTGCCAGCCGCCTGGTTGCACGATTGCGTAGTTGTACCCAAAGACTCTCCTGACAGAACCAGGGCCTCGACCCAGGCGTCTCGGACCGCGCGTGAGTGGCTCGCGAGAGCTGGCTACGATCGGTCCCTTCTCGACGAGATCGAGCACGCCATCGCCTCCCACAGCTTCTCGGCCGGCCTTTCGCCTCGAACGATCGAAGCCAAGGTAGTGCAGGATGCCGACCGGATCGACTCTCTGGGAGCCATAGGAATCGCCCGATGCCTGATGCTGGGGGGCAATCTCGAGCGTCCCCTGTACGATTCGGATGACCCGTTCTGCGAAGGTCGAGAGCCCGACGACTCGATCTCCACGATCGACCACTTCTACACCAAGCTGCTCCGATTGAGCGACACCATGCAGACCGACTCCGGGCGCAAGGAGGCGACAAAGCGCACAGAGTTCATGCTCTTCTTTCTGCAGAGATTGACAGAGGAGCTATCAGCCACCCAGAAGGGCTGACTCCAGGAGCACGATTCCGATATTCGGAGATGTGCGACACGGCCACCCATCGCGGGTGTAGGCTGTCTGCAAGGAGGACGTCATGAAACTGGATGTCAAGGCCTTCGCGATCGCCTGCGGTCTACTGATGGGACTGGGGCTCTTCCTGGTGACCTGGTGGATCATCCTTCTCGATGGTCCGTCGGACCGCATGACCTTCATCGGTCAGATCTATCGAGGCTACGGTCTCAACGGACTCGGCAGTCTCGCCGGTCTCGTCTGGGGCCTGGTCGACGGCGCAATTGGGGGTGCGATCTTCGCCTGGCTCTACAACTCCCTGGCTGCTCGCTCGTAGAACACCTCGCTCGGCCATCGATCGGCATCCTGATTCGAGTCCGAAGACTCGAAGTGCTATCGTTCGCCGTACCTTCGAGAAGGGCCGATCGATGTTGAAGAAGGTCAAGGCAATTGTGGTGGGCCGTGTGCAGGGTGTCTGGTTCAGGGCCAACACCGTGCAGGAGGCGAAGCTGTTGGGAGTCCGCGGATACGCGCGGAATCTGCCCGATGGCTCGGTCGAGATCGTCGCCGAGGGTGAGAGCGAGGCGGTCGATGCGTTGATCGCCTGGGCTGGTGAGGGCCCACCTCTGGCAATCGTACGCCATGTGCGGGTGGAAGATCTGGACTACGAGGAAGAGTTCTCCAGCTTTGGAGTTCGCCATTGAGCTCCGCAATCTGTGCGGCGGTTCGAACGAGTCTGAAAAGGAGATGGATCATGCGCCGATGCTCGCTACGAGCCCTTGCACTGGTAGTCGTCACAGTACTCATGGCAGCCATTCCAGCCTTGGTAGGGGCCTCTGGCCTGGCGGTAGATTTGGATCTCGCGCCGTCCACTGAAGGGGCCGGGCTCTATGAGGCGACTGCCCAGATTCAGGATGCCGAGTCTGGCGAGATGCTCTCCGTGCCGACGATCGTGTTTCCGAAGGGCGAGGACGCAGCGAAGGTGACCTCGTCGACACCGAGTGGCGGCATCCTCGAGTTCAGGATCTCGATCAGCCCCGATGATTCAGCGGTGACCTACGCTGTCGAGCGTCGAGAGGGCGGCGATGTCGTTGCATCGCAGAAGGCGACGATTCGACTGGCAACGCACGGCGAATAGTCGAGTTGCGCCCCGCTGGTCGGTTGTTGGCAACCGTGCATCCGTGATCCTGAGAGGAGGTCGAATCGTGTTCATCGAGCACATTCATCACATCATGGTTCGGGAGCTGGAAGGCATGAAGAGAGAGATCCTGGCCTACCAGGACGAGGCCGACATCTGGCGATCGGTACCTGGTCTCCCGAATACTGCCGGGACCATCGCACTCCACGTTTCGGGCTGCCTGCAGCACTTCGTGGGCGCTCAACTGGGGAAGTCGGGCTTCATTCGGGACCGGGAGGCCGAGTTTTCTCGTCGTGCCCTTTCCGCAGCCGATATCGTCGAAGATCTGGATGAGGCCATCGGCGCCGTAGATGCGACCTTTGCAGGTCTCGAGGAAGGCGCCATGAACCGTCCCTTTCCGCAGGAGATCGCGGGTGTCCGCCCCACCGCCGGAGAGTACCTGGTCCACCTGGTGGCTCACACCGCCTATCACCTGGGGCAGATCGACTACCACCGACGCTGTGTTACCGGGGATTCGTCCACGGCAGGAGTGCTCTCTCCCCGCGATCTCAAGTCTGCCGCAACCAGCTGACGAGGGTGCCCTAGTCCAAGCCGAATAGAGCCGCCTGGCCGATGGGCGAGGAGAATGCGGCATGCTCGAGCGTCAGCAACGCTCCGTCTACGAGCTTGCCGGCTTCGAAGTGTTCCAGAGCGTGGTCTTCTGACCAGAAGAAGACGCTGTTGTGTCAGTAGGCGTGGATGATGTTGGGTTCACGAAATCTCGGCCAGTCGATCTGCGGCTCGAAGAACATCGGCTTCGACCCTGCCCGCTCGATCTCGTACCGCATCTCGCTGTCGGCAGTGAACCGTATGGGCTCATCACAGTGGGCACACACCGTGTCGATCGTCGCCTGGGTCAGTCTGTCGGTCAGTCGCCCTTGCACGAAGGGCGCGATGAAGACATCCTCCGCTCAGGCACCGTACAGGCGTTCACCCGTGCTGAAGGTGAGCTTGTGGGGAGTCTTGTCGGTGGTAACCGGAAAGGCCCATGAGACGGCTCCTTCGGAGGTCCGGACCAGAAAGAACAGATGGCGCTCGAGCTCGTCGAGGATCTCGACAACCCGGGGGAGCGGGATCTCGAACTGGCTGGCGAAGGACCCGGGCGCGATCGGCTTTCCGGTTCGGACCAGCTCCGTGACCGCGGCGCGTCGGATCTTGTGATGATCGGCGGACATGAATGCGAGCCGCTTGCGCCCCCGCTCGACCGCGTCGAGAACCAGCTGCTTCCACTCGGCTGTTGGGAGCGAGGTCAGGGATCCGTTCTCGACGATGTGCAGCTCCGGGTCCATGGCAAGTCTCCGACTGGGCATTCTCAGTGGATGGACCCTTGGATTATAGGACGTTGCCCAGCCAGCGCCCCGGTGGCCTCATTCGGCGAAAGGGATGTGGCAGAATTGGCTCCAGCAGCTCATCACTCGAGGGAGCGGGAATGGATCTGAAAAGCGTGCTGGCCTCTCTGGAGGCCGCAGGAACAGCACAGAACCGCAAGGTGTATCGACGCCACGGCGTTGGCGATCCCCTGTATGGGGTGAGCTATGCCATGCAGGGAAAGCTGGCGAAACAGAACAGGAACAACACCGAGTTGGCGATCGGCCTCTGGGAGACCGGTAACCACGACGCGAGGATCCTCGCCGCCATGATCGCCGACCCTCGAGAGATCAGAAGCTCTCGGTTGGATGCCTGGGTCGGGGATCTCGAGAACTATGTGCTGACCGATGCGTTCTCCGACCTGGTGGGCCAGAGCCCGTTCGCCAGGACGAAGAGCAGGAAGA
>JARFQS010000410.1 GCA_029287645.1 Thermoanaerobaculia bacterium
ATTGACAGGCCGGGTCCTGGGTCTATATTCGTCGAGACTGGCTCTCGCCGTTGCAGTCGCGGGCCTCACTGCGACTCTACTCGAGAGTGTGGTGGGCGCGAGCCTCGAGCGTCGAGGCCAGGTTGGCAATCACGCGGTGAACCTTTTCAACACACTTGCCGGTGCGCTTCTTGCGGTCGGTGTGGCCGCGTGGCTGAGCCGATGATCGCCCTCGAATTGGCTCCCGACCGAGGGCCTGCACTATGATGACGTTGCCCGAACGGGCGAGGTTGCCGATGGCGAACGAGAACACGGAGATGGAAAGGGCTGAGGCGGTGGACACCGAGCTCGTCTCGACCGGTTTGCTGAGCTCCTACGATCGCTTGCGCGGTCGCCTCGTGGAAGCGCTGGAGCGCAGGGGTCGGCTCGGCAAGACTCTGTCCGAGCCTCTGATGCTGGCGCCCGATCTTCTGGTGCTGCTGGTCCGCCTATGCCTGGACCCCGATGTCTCGCCTGGCTCGCGACAGCTCATCGTCGGTGCTCTGGCCTACTTCCTGACTCCGGTCGACCTGATGCCCGAAGCGTTCATCGGCGTCGGAGGTTTCCTGGACGATGTCGTCCTGGCGAGTCTGGTGTTGAGCCACAGCCTCGATGCGGAGCGGGAGCCCCTGGCGGTCAGGCACTGGAGCGGTAATCAAGACCTTCGAGTTGTTCTGGCGGATATCTCCACCGCAGGGGCGGCGCTTCTCGGGTTCAACCTGTACGATCGATTGAAGAGATTTCTCGCCAAACGGGGCGTTCATGTGGAGGACGATGCCTGACGGGATCGACGCTCTCTGAGCTGCTTGAAGATCTCCTCGATGAGTGGAAACCCTCCATCCGGGAAGTTGTCGGGATTCTCCCAGAAGCGACTCAGCCCGGCGCCTCCCTGGCTCTCGTACACCTGCACCTTGAGCATCATCTGGAGCTTGTCGCAAGCCTTCACCAGACGCGCCTCGCGACTCTCACCAGCCTGATACTCCTTCCACAGTAGGCGCATGTCTGTGGGAAGAGGGGCGAGGATCTCTTCGATGGCAGCGGCCTCGCCGGCACCTTTGGCACCGTCAGGCAGATAGTGAGAGGCGGTGCGAGGCAGGTCTCCGATCCGCAGCTCTGCGAGATCGTGAACCATCGCGATCTCGAGGGCCCGCAGGCGGTCGATGTCGGGGATCCTCTCACTCAGGACCCAGACGAGGAAAGCGACGTGCCAGGTGTGCTCGCTGACGCTCTCCGGGTCTGGGACGCCGCTCAGGAGATAGCCCATCCTGGGAATCCTGTCCAGATTCTGGATCTCGAGGAAGAGCTCGAGAAGATCGCCGTGGTCCTGCATGGGCGCAGCAGCTTACTACAGGAGGGCTGGAACCGTGCGTGGCTAGCGGTAAGATCAATCGACTATCTGAGTACCGATCCACTCTGTTGCGACTCTCGCGAGGGACCCTGGTATGGCTGGAAGCCGAATTTCGAAACCTGAACCCAACGAGCACGACCGCTACTTCTCGACGTACATCGATCGCGTGCAGGAGGGGCATCTCCTGGACGATCTGGAGCGTCAGGCAAATGAGATTGCCGAGCTCTGTGATGGCCTGTCAGAAGCTCAAGGCGAGTTCCGCTATGCTCCAGGCAAGTGGAGCATCAAGGAGCTGCTGGGGCACCTGATCGATACGGAGAGGGTCTTCGGCTTTCGCGCCCTCTGGTTCGCTCGGGGAGGTCCGGCAGAGCTACCTGGCTTCGAACAGGATGACTTTGTTCGTGTCGCCGACTTCGAAGGGCGCTCCATCGAGAGTCTGATTGCAGAGTTCGTTCACCTCCGAAGGTCCACCTTCGACCTGCTGTCGAGCTTCCGCGACGCCGAGTGGGCCCGATCGGGTATCTCGAGCGGGGTGTCGCTCTCGGTGCGGGCGATCGGCTACATCCTGGTTGGCCATGTGATCCACCATCAGGGAGTCCTCGAGGAGCGGTACTTGAACCGGCTCGCTCAGCAATGACGGAGGACAGCTTCATGGAAGAGATGACCCCGGCCGAAGTGAAACCTCCGGTGACCCTGGCCGACCTGCAGCGGCTCGACATCCGTGTCGGCTCGATCCTCCGAGTGGAGGAGATCGAAGGGTCCCGTTCCTTGATGCGACTGATCGTCGATTTCGGGGACCACCAGCGAACGATCCTTGCGGGAATCAAAGAGGAGCGCCCAGACCCGAGCGTGTTGGAGGGTCAGCAGGCGCTTTTTGTCGTCAATCTGGAGCCCAAGAAAATGATGGGCGAGCTCTCGGAAGGCATGCTGTTCGACATCGGATACGCAGATGGCGTGCGCCCGGCACTCGCAGTGCCGGAACGGTTGGTGCCGAACGGAGCTCGGGCCGGCTGAAGGAGGAGGCATGAAACGCTGCCCTTACTGTGCGGAGGAGATTCGGGACGAGGCCGTGAAGTGCCGCTACTGCGGAGAGTTTCTGGCAGAGGGTGCCAGCAACCAGCGAGTTTCGATGCAAACCAGCGCTCCAGCGGGATACTGGGGATATGAATACCGCTCGAAAGCCGAGATCCTCGGTCTCCCGTGGGTCCATATCGCCCAGGGCGTCGATCCGACGACCGGTCGACCTCGCGTTGCAAGAGGCATCTTCGCGATGGGCAATATCGCGCTGGGTGTGGTGGCAGTTGGAGGGATCTCCATAGGTGGTTTGACTTTCGGTGGCGTCAGTCTCGGGCTGGCCGCACTCGGAGGCGTAGCTATCGGCGGAGTGGCACTCGGTGGAATGGCTGTGGGACTGTCCCTCGCCGTCGGTGGGATGGCTCTGTCGACCCAGTACGCCATCGGAGGAATCGCTGTCGCGCCGCATACGATCGACGGACGTGGAGCCGATCCAGAGCTCGTGGAGTGGCTCAGAGGGTGGTGGACCAGGATTCAAGCCCTCTTCGAAGGCGGATGAAGAGGTCAGTGAGGCACACCGTTCGATGAGTGAGATACGTCTTATCCTCGAGTCCGAGCCATCGAGCGAAGACCTCGAGACTCTCGAGCGGGGGCTCCTGAAGGACGCTGAGGGACGGGTAGCGGCACGAGACCACCTCCTGTTGACCCTGCTGATACGTGACTCGGCGGGTAGAGTTCGTGGCGGTCTGCGCGGCGCAACGGTCTGGAAGTGGTTGCATATAAAGCATTTATGGGTTGAAAGGGCTCTGCGGAGACGTGGGTACGGGCGGCAGTTGGTCGAGACAGCGGAACGAGAGGCCGTGCGCCGAGGCTGTCATGGCTCGTGGGTCGACACCTTCAGCTTCCAGTCTCCAGGATTCTACGAGCGCCTCGGGTATGAGGCCTTCGGTGAGCTGGAGGACTTCCCTTCCGGAGAGAAGCGCTTCTTTCTGATGAAGACCGATCTGGACAAGAGCCTGGCTGTCGAGGTTCCATAGACGGAGAGTTCCAAAGGCGGCAGGATGGATGCTGGGCTGCAGATCTGGGAGGCCAAAATGAGGACAGGGCATTCCACCCTGCTGATCATCTCGTTGACAGTTCTCACCCTTGTGGGTGGAGCATCGATAGAGGCCGAGGACAGTCCGGTCGAGACAGCCCTGGAGGTTGCGGAGGCATGGTTGGAGCTGGTGGACGAAGGCGAGTATGCGAAGAGCTGGGAAGAGGCTGCGGCCTACTTCAGAGGTGCCGTGCGGCTCGATGACTGGCAACAGACCATGATGGGAGCCCGCAGCCCACTGGGAGAGGTCGTCTCGAGAGAGCTCATGGAAGCGAAGTACCAGTCACGCCTGGCCGGAGCGCCTGACGGCGAGTATGTGGTGATTCGGTTCAAGACCTCGTTCTCCAACAAGGCCGACACTCTGGAAACCGTCGTCCCCATGCTCGACCCGGACGGCAGATGGCGGGTCTCTGGGTACTACTTCAAGTAGCTCAGTGTGTCCGAGCCAGACTGGACAGCCGTCCATAGCTGGACAGCCCCCCGGTAGCAGAACACTGCACCCAGGCACAGCAACAAGACGCAGGAGAGTTTCAGCGCACGAGTGAACCAGGCGCCGCGCAGGGTCTGGCCACCCCGTGCAACAAGCCATGCCTGGACGACCTTGCTGCCGACGATGCAGACGTAGAATCCGACGAGATATCCGATGGCGTCCAGTGGGTTCTGGCGCCAACCCGAGACCAGGGTCGGGGCTCCGACGCTCATCCAGAAGATCCAGGGATGGGGGTTGAGGAAGTTGACGACGGCACCCTGCCAGAGGTCTTTCGCCACCTGAGCTTCCACCTGATCGATCGAGGTGGCTCGATGGGCTCCCTGGATGCCCTGAATGCCCAGATAGATGACGAACAGGCCACCGAGCAGGGTCAAGGAGCCGAGAAACGAAGCCGGAAGGTCCTTCAAGAGGAGTAGGGACAGCACCACGATCGGGGCGTCGGTGAGCAGAGGCGCCAGGGCCACACGAGCCCCTGCGGCGAAACCCCGTTCCATGGACACCGCCACGAGTAGGGCGGAAAGTGGGCCGGGGCTGGAACCCGCCGCCAGGCCCAGTCCAATCCCGATCAGGGTCAGCTCCATGGTGGGATGGCTCTCGATTCCGGCTGTTGCGCTGACGCCGTGGTCCCAGACCCTCTACGCGGTCTCGGAACTCCCCGATCCGGTCTCCAGGGCCAATTCGGCAGCGCGTCGAGCGTGGATCTCGGTGGTGTCGAACAGGGGTACCGGCGAGTCCTCGGGACCTACCAGCAGGGAGATCTCAGTGCAGCCGAGAATGATGCCCTCGGCTCCCAGAGCGGCCAGGCGGTGCAGGACCTTTCGGTACTCCCGTCGGGACTCCTCGAGAGTCTGACCGCGACACAGCTCCTCGTAGATCACTCGGTGCACCAGTGCCCTCTCCAACTCGTCTGGAATCACTACGTGCAGACCGAAGCGATCTTCCAGTCGCTTGCGATAGAAGGTCTCTTCCATTGTGAATCGGGTGCCCAGGAGGCCGACGGAGCTCAAGCCGCCGTGGCGAATCTCCTCACCGGTGGCGTCGGCAATATGCAGCAGCGGGATGTTCGTCTTCGCCTCGATCTCCTCGGCCACCTTGTGCATGGTATTGGTGCACAGCACGAGCAGGTCGGCTCCGGCAGTTTCCAGTCGCCGTGCAGCGGAACCGAGAATCTCGGCTGCCTCGGACCATCTTCCGGCCATCTGCAACTCCTCGATGCGCTGGAAATCGACGCTATAGAGGAGGATCTCCGCCGAGTGGAGGCCGCCCAGGTGCTCGTTGACGGTGCGGTTGATGATTCGATAGTAGGGGACCGTGGACTCCCAGCTCATACCGCCGAGCAGTCCCAGTGTTCTCATCATCTCAGCTCCTTTGGACACATTGAAGCAGGAAAGCACTTGCGACCTCAGGAGATCTTACCCGAGTCGCAGCGTGCCTCTCGGCCCTCTCTCGGCGGATCGCCTAGATGTAAGAATGGCCGCTCGTTCGAGCGGCCATTCAGAGTGCGATACTGCAGGAGTAGAGGTCAGCCGACGGGGCTCTGGAGCATGATCATGCCGCGGGTCAGGTAGTCGCTCATGGTGAACCCGAAGAGAAAGAGCAGCCAAAGAAAGCCAGCGACGACCACGACCTTGGTCAACCGACTGCTTTGCCGGACGTGCATGAAGTAGAGGATCACGAGGCTGGCCTTGGTGATCGCGATACCCATGGCCACGATGTCGTTGAAGGGGCCCAGGTGCATGAATGCCACAGCGACGGTGACCGCCGTGAGCACCATGAGTGCCAGGAAGATGATCACGTAGGTGCGAACCGGTGTGATGTGCTCCGACATGTCGACGCCCTTCTCAGACCTGGATATTTCGGCCCAGTAGATACAGGAGGGGGAAGAGGAAGATCCATACGATATCTACGAAGTGCCAGTAGAGACCGATGCCCTCGACCAGATTGTGGTTTTCCGGCGTGAAGGCTCCCCTCCAGGCGAGTATCGCCACCACCAGCAAAATTCCCATCCCGATCACCATGTGGGCGGCATGCAGGCCTGTCATGAGGAAATAGAGATTGAAGAACATCTCGACGCCGGGCGCCTCGGGTCCGTCCCAGTGGAAGTTGGGTCCAGGCACCAGGTGATGCTCGAACTTGGCGCTGTACTCGACGACCTTGATTCCCAGGAACACGCCGCCGAGCACGAGGGTCGCCAGAATGAAGCCGACAATGGCCTTGCGGCGCCCGGTCTGGGCTGCCCACACAGCCAGGGCCATGGTCAGACTGCTACCGATGAGCACGGCGGTATTGATGGCCCCCAGGGTGATATCGAGCTCGTGACTGCCCAGGGCGAAGGCCTCTCCCTGACTCGCTCGGTAGACGATGTAGGCGGTGAAGAGGCCTCCGAAGAACATGATCTCCGTGACGAGGAAGACCCACATTCCGAGGAAGGAGGCCTCGCGCTGCTGATCGAAGCTGTCGAAATGGTGCTGTAGGCCCCAGGCGTGATTCGCTTCACCCTGCATAGATCATGTCCTCTCGACGGTGCGTCCTCATGCTCTCCACTAGACCAGTTTCTCCTTTGGCATGGAGAGGTAGTCGTAGGCCTCGGTGGTCACTACCGGCGGCTCATCGAAGTTGTAGGTGGGTGGAGGTGACGAGGTCTCCCATTCGAGACCATAGGCACCCCAAGGGTTGTCACTGGCCCGCTCGCCGTAACGCATCGACCAGACGAAGTAGATCAGTGGCAACAGGTATCCCAAGCCGAGAATTGTGGCACCTGCCGACGACAGGACGTTGAGAATCTGGAACTCCTCAGGATAGGCGTGATAGCGCCGAGGCATACCCATGTAGCCGAGCACGAACTGGGGGAAGAAAGTGAGGTTGAATCCCACGAAGATCAGGCCTGCCGAGATCTTCGACCAGAAGACCGAATACATACGGCCGGTGATCTTGGGCCACCAGAAGTGCAAGCCGCCGAGGTAGGCCATGATGGCCCCACCGACCATGATGTAGTGGAAGTGAGCCACGATGAAATAGGTGTCGTGGACATGCATATCGATGCCCAGGGTGCCCAGCATGACGCCCGTCAGGCCACCGACCACGAACAGCCCTATGAAACCGAGGGCGTAGACCATCGGCGTCTCCCAGGAGATGGAACCCTGGTACAAGGTGGCAGTCCAGTTGAAGGTCTTCACAGCCGAAGGCACCGCGACGAGCATGGTGAGAACGGAGAAGATCAGCCCGGCGTAGATGGACTGGCTCGAGATGAACATGTGGTGGCCCCAGACCAGGAAGCCGAGCACCGCGATCGCCAGGCTCGAGAAGGCCACGAATTTGTAACCGAACACCCTTTTGCGCGAGAACGCCGTGATGAGCTCGCTGATCACCCCCATGGCGGGCAGGATCATGATGTAGACGGCCGGGTGCGAGTAGAACCAGAACAGGTGCTGGAACAGGACCGGATCACCACCCAGCGCCGGATCGAAGATACCGATGTGGAGAAGACGCTCGGCAGCCACCAACACGATGGCTATGGCTACGACAGGAGTGCCCAGGATCTGAACCAGACTGGTTCCGTAGTGGGCCCAGACAAACAGGGGCAATCGGAACCAGGTGAGTCCCGGGGCCCGCATGCGGTGAATCGTGACGATGAAATTGAGGCCGGTCATGATGGACGAGAAGCCGGCCACGAACGCCCCGAGTGCCGTGAGAATCACCTCACTGTCGGCAAATACGCTGCTGTAGGGTGTATAGAACGTCCACCCGGTGTCGGTACCGCAGCGCAGCAGCGCCGCCACCATCAAAAATGCGCCGACGTTGTAGACATACCAGCTAGCGAGGTTCAGCTTCGGGAAAGCCAGGTCCTTGGCGCCGATCATCAGGGGTATGAGGAAGTTCCCGAGGACCGCCGGAATGGCCGGGATCAGAAACAGGAACACCATCAGCACGCCATTAGCCGTGAAGAGCCTGTTGTTGGTTTCGGGCTCGACCAGATCGCCTAGCGGTGTCGCCAGCTCGAGGCGCAGCAGGGC
>JARFQS010000415.1 GCA_029287645.1 Thermoanaerobaculia bacterium
CCGGCCCGCCGGTTCTCTACACCACTTCGAAGTTGATACCCAGGCCCTTCACGCCGAGATGATCGACCGGCAGGAAGCTCCCTGAGCACGATTCCTGCCTACCACTGATCTTTCGCGGCCACCTCCGTGCGGGCTTCGAGAATCAGCCGCATCCGGGTGTCGTGCAGACCACGGTCGAGGCCCACGGGGTACTCGTGTGGATTGAGGAAGCGTCGAATCCCGGGGTGAAACGAAGAGAGTTGCTCCAAGGTTCGACCACGTGCTTCCTGCGGCGCCGGAATCTCGGCGACAAGTCGACCCTGACGATAGACCGGTTGCAGCAGATCCTCGTGAGCCGCGTCGGGAGGCAGCTTCTTCCAGCGGGTACTGTCCATGGGATCGACGATCTCGGCGATGCCGGCCGGTGGGTCGAGCTCGTCCCAGATCATGTCGGCGATGAACTCGCCGTCTCTCTGGAAGCGACGCACCTGGCTGAAGCCGGGAATGTTCACCTTGGCCGCGTGCTCCGAAAGCTTGACCCGCGGCTCCCAAACACCATTCGTGCGTCGAACTGCTGCCAGCTTGTAGACAGCGCCCAGCGCCGGCTGGTCCCAGGCCGTGATCAGCTTCGTACCGACGCCCCAGACGTTGATGCGGGCTCCCTGGTCCTTGAGGCTGGTGATGACATGTTCATCGAGCTCGTTGCTGGCGACGATCACAGCGTCCGGAAATTCGGCTTCGTCGAGAATCTTCCTGGCCTCGATACTCAGATAGGCCAGGTCGCCGGAGTCAAGACGAATGCCGGCCAACTCACTGCCCCGCTCGCGAAGCCACCCTCCGATCTCGACCGCGTTTCTCACACCCTGCAGCGTGTCGTAGGTGTCGACGAGCAGAATGCAGTTGTTGGGCAGGGCCTCCGCATACGCCTGGAAGGCCTCGAGCTCTGATTCGAAGATCATCACCCAGCTGTGGGCGTGGGTTCCCCGCGGCGGGATCCCGAAGAGCTTGCCCGCCAGGACATTGGAGGTCGATTCACAGCCACCGATGTAGGCCGCTCGACTGGCGGCCAGGGCGCCATCGAAACCCTGCGCCCGTCGCAGCCCGAACTCGATGACCCTATCCCCTTGCGCTGCTTCGCAGACCCGCGAGGCCTTGGTGGCGATCAGGCTCTGGAAGTTGATGATGTTGACCAGCGGGGTCTCCAGCAGCTGGCACTGGATCAGTGGGCCACGAATGCGCACCAGAGGCTCGTTCGGGAAGACAACCGTTCCCTCGGGGACGGCATCGATGTCGCAAGACAGGTCGACCTCGCGCAAGTACTCGAGGAAGGCCAACTCGAACAGGGCCGCACCGTCGTTACCCTTCAGGGTCGCAAGGTAGGCGAGGTCTTCCTCGGAGAAGGCGAAGGACTGCACGAAATCGACGAGATAGCCGAGGCCGCAGGCGATCGTGTAACCGCCCTCGAAGGGACTGGAACGGAAGTAGAGGTTGAAGGCCGACTCGGTATCGAGCTCTCCCTTCTTCCAATAGCCGTATGCCATGGTGAGCTGGTAGAGGTCGGTGAGAAGACCGACGGATTGTCCGGGGATGCGCAAGCTCGACTCTGAAGAACCCATGAAAGCTCCTTGTTCGATTCGGCCATTCTACTTCTGCTCAGGGAACATAACGGAATCCGCTGATGTTCGGCACAAACGGGAGCTCTACGACAGAATCGGGGGGCGGAACCCGTCTTCTTCTACTGGAGGGGCGATGATCTACCAGTGCTAGCATTTGACTGCATTGCCATCATTTGCTAGCATTGCCGTCATGGCCAACCTGAGTGTGCGGAGAGTCGACGAAGAAACCTACGAGCAACTGAGGGTTCGAGCAGCCAAGCATGGAGTCTCCATGGAGGAAGAGGTCCGCCAGATCCTCAGGAGAGCGGTTTCGGCCCCCGAGAAGCTCGGCGACATGGCCCTGTCTCTCTTCGGACCGGAGCATGGCGTGGAGTTGGAGATTCCTGAGCGGACGCCACACGACCCCCCCGATCTGGGCTCATGATTCTTCTCGACACCAATGTCATCTCAGCTGTCATGATGCCCGCCCCACCGGGACCGGTTCTCCGATGGCTGAACGACCAGGAGACCGCAGGTCTCTACCTGTCCACCATCACTCTCGCCGAGATCGGCTACGGATTGCGGGTGCTACCCGACGGCAAACGTCGACGGGACCTCGAGGATCGGTTCGCCCGCTTCATCGCCGAGGGTTTTGAACAACGGATTCTGCCGTTCGACGAGGCGGCGGCACTCATCTACAGCGAGATCATGGCGCATCGCAAGGGGCTGGGCCGCCCCCTTGGCGTCCTCGATGGGCAGATCGCTTCGATCAGCCGTACTCACCACTTCGCGGTCGCTACCCGGAATACCCGCGATTTCGATGAGTGCGGGCTCGAGCTCGTCAATCCCTTCGACGACTAACTGTTGTCAGCTCGACGCTCTCCAGAAGCGGCTACCAATAGCGCTCTACATGGACCTGTCCGTGCTGTCGGCGCTTGTGTTCGACGTACCCCTCCTCCGCGAGGATCTCCACCATGTCATCGACCATCGCCGGATTCCCACAGATGAAGATGTCCGTTGTCTCCCGCGAAGGCTCGAAGCCCCATTCGTCGGCAAGAGCGCGGGAGCGCCAGAGATCCTGCAAATACCCGGCGTGTCCGGCCCATTCGACGGCTTCGCTCTGGGGCCGGCTGATCGTCGGCAGGTAGGAGAAATTCGAGCAGAGCCGGCGCAGCGTCATCAGCTCCGAGCGGTAGCCGAGATCCCAGGAATGACGTGCTCCGTGTAGCACCGCGTAGTGCGTCGGCGTGCCACAGGTCAACTGTGTCCGGAGCATGCTCATGTAGGGTGCCAGCCCGGTGCCAGTCGCGAGAAAGGCGACGTGACGGTCCTTCTCGACGTTGTCGAGGGTGAAAACGCCCTTCGCCTTCGGCGAGAGCCAGACTCTGTCGCCACTCCTCAGCTTGAACAGCCGGGGCGTCAGTTGACCCGACGGCACCAGGGAAACGTAGAACTCCATGTACTCCTTGGCTTTGGAGGAAGAGGCGATCGAATAGGCGCGCTTGATCAGCTTGTCGGGAGCGCTCGGCTTGGCTTCGGGATCGGAGATCGTGGTTCGCTGCGCCGATCCAGGCAATGCCAGCACGGCGTATTGGCCGGGCTCGAATTCCGGCAGCTCCCAGCCCTCGGGAACGACCCTCAGGATCACCAGACCTGGCGAGACCTCGATTCGCTGTACGACGATGGCATTGAGCTCGCTCGACACGGGATCCACTCCTCGAGTCCCTCAAGACTACCAATACGAGCGACCGGCCCTGCGAGATCTCTCGTCAGAGAGCCAGGCGTGCCCGCAAGCCGAAGACCCAGATCGAATCCTCGTCCGGGTTGAGGGCCGGATCCTTGAGGTACTGGATGTCAGGAGTCAGAGCGAATTGCGGCGAGGTGTTCCAGCGGAAGTAGAGCTCGGTGGTGAGCTGGTCACTCAGCCCCTGTCCCCAGGTGTCCTCGTTGACCTCACCCCAATTGAAGCCGAATCCCAGGACGTTGCCTCCGGGATCGGGCTGATAGCCGAAGCCGACGCTCACCGACTTCTGCATCAGGCTGCCGCCTTCGTCCGCATAACCAGCGCGTACGAAGGGCAGCCACTTCTCGGCCCAGTAACGGGTCCACGAGAAGTTGGCCCCCCAGCCGCTGGCCTCCCCTGCCTCTTCCCGCTCATCGGCCTGCCAGAGAGTGAGATGGGTGTTGTTGAGGTAGATCTCGTCGTGCGAAGGCGTCCAGCCGATCTCGATGGACTTGAAGTACTCGTTGTCACTGAAGAAGGTGTTGAAGCCCTCCCAGAACTCGGTCGGGTCAGAGTTTCGGTCCACCAGACCGCCGATGAGGAACAGGTTCTTCGTGATCATCCCACCCGCGGCGGCGCCCAGCGTAGCGTCGTTGGGTACCGCCATGGTCAACGTGCCTGTACTGAAGGCGAAATTCAAGAAGCCCGTCCAGGGACTTGCCATGGCATAGACATCGACGTAGTCGGTAGCATCCAGAAAGCCCCCGAACAGGGCGACCTTGCCGTCCTTCCAGCGCTGGCGCCAGTAAAAGTTCGTCCATCTCCAGCCCTGACCGCTGAACGGTGGCTCGATGAGCCCGACATAGCCCATGTTGAAGCCGAAACTGCTGGGCGCGACATCCGTGTAGGCGTGCCGATGTTCAACCTTCCAAACGAAGGCCCCGGTGTTGCCCGACTCCCGACCGACGAGATCCCAGGTGCCGTAAAATCGGGCGATGCCCCCACCGGCGCTATCATCGCCGGTGTTGTTGTTACCTCTCAGGTAGGCGGCGGAGTAGTCCACTGAGAGTGAGATACCCCGCTTCTGCTGTAGCTTCTTCTTCCAAGCGAAGTACCCGTCGAGCTTGCGATCCTCGACGATCCGGCTCGTCGACGCCTGGTCTTCGGCGATCTGGTTGTCCACCTGATCGGGGCCTCCAAAGGTACGCTGGCGGCTCCGTTGCGATCCTTGAGAAGCTACCGAATCCGTCTCTTCAGCCTGAGTGGGGTCCTCGTCTTGTTCCGTGTCACCTACAGCGCCCGACGCAACGCCGATCCACAGCGCGACCACCAGCACAAACCAAGAACACTTCGAGGTCGACGAGCTCATGGAAATGATCTTCTGGCCTCTGAGGTTCCCATTCCGGCTCCGCTAGCGACTCGACTCGCCGAGCTTCCTCATTTCCCTCTCCAGTGACGCGTCGAACTCGGCGATCTTGGAGTCCATCTCGCCCGCGACCTTTTCGAAAACTTCGAGCCAGGGCTGATTGGGTGGACCCTCGCTGTGCTCCTGGACATTGTGCAGGGTGACCAGGAGGGAGAGTGGCTTGGTGGGCTCGCTGATGATCTGCACCAACGTCGTGCCGGTGGCTACCATGCTCGCTTCGAACTCCGTGGCAAGGTCGACGATCTTCTTCGCCTGATCCGCCTCCCGACCGGTTCCCTGTCTCTTATACACATCTGACGCTGCCGACGAACGCGTGAGAGTGTTGATGTCGGGGGGGGCGGGGTCTGGAGT
>JARFQS010000490.1 GCA_029287645.1 Thermoanaerobaculia bacterium
TCGGCCCGACGATGTCGACGATCTCTTCATCGGCGGCCCGAGCACGCGTCCCCAGCAGCAGGTGGTAGCTGGCGCCGTTGTGGCGATTCACCGTGGGCAGGAAATTGCAGGAGGTGTCCACGTGAACCCAGGTGCAGACACCAGGGGTTCGCTTGACGTTCCCGACGCGGCTGATCATCACCGTCGTGGGTCCGACCAGATTCCGGCCGGGCTCGATCCACAGCTTTGGGAACGGGAACCCCTGCTCCTGGCAACCTTCCCTCACCCCCTCGGCCACGGCGCGAGCGTACTCCTCGGCCGGTGCGGCCAACCGCGTGAGGTCGTGGCTGGAGGGGTCGCGTTTCTCCGCGAAGCCACCTCCGAGATCCAGTATCTCCGCCGTGATCCCGGTGTCGTCCCGAAAGCGTCGGCACAGGTCGACCATGTCGCGGGCGTAGCCCCGCCAGTGCTCGGGCCGAAGCACGTCGCGGCCGATGTGCGAGTGAATCCCTTCGATGGAGAGGATCTCGAGATCCCGAGCAGCCTGGGCGATCTCGACGGCCTCCGCGTAGGTCACCCCGAACTTGGCATTGAGGGCCTCGAAGGGAACGGTGATGCCCGGAACGAAGGTCGACGCCACGTCCGACAGGCTCGGCAGCTCGCACTTGACCCGAATCAGGGCGCGAACCTTCTTGCCCCGCTCGCGGGCCAGCCGCTCGATGATCGCGAGGTCGTCGCGGTGGTCGAGGGTAATGCGCAGACCGACGTCGATGGCCATGCCAAAGGCCTCCTCGGATCGGTCCGAGCCATTCAGCACGAAGAGCTCCGGATCTGCGCCGGTGGCGAAGGTGGCGTAGATCTCGCCGGGGGTGAAGCAGTCCCCGCCCGCTCCTTCCTGGTTCAGGATCTTCCGCATGGCGAGACTGGTGTTGGACTTGATCGCCCACATCACGTTGACGTCGTTCTCCGGGTAGGCGGCTACCAGCGCTTCCCGGATCCGACGGTAGTTCTGGCGCAGCTGACCCTCGGAGGTCACGAAGACCGGGGTCCCGAACTCCTCGGCGAGCTGAACGCAGTCGAGCTCCTCGACCATGAATCGGCCGTCTTCGCCCACGCTGAAGAAGTCACCCAGCGTCTCGATGACCCAGGACGAATTCTTGACCTCGATTTCGTCGGAGGTGTAGCTCTCGAAGAGCCCGAAGGCGGTCAACAGCTTCTCGATGTCACCCTCGACGCGCAGCTTCCCCGCGAGGAACAGGGCGGTCGGGTCGACCGCGTTGCTGGCGACGTCGACCCACTCCTGGGGACCGGTCTGCACCACGGCATCGCAGTCCTTCTTCAAACTCGGCTCCGCGCGGCACGCGCCGCCCGTCACCTCGAGCGTATAGGCCTGGGCGCCGATCTCGAATCCGATCCGCGCCCCGAAGTCCGAATCGATCTCTTCCGCCTTCAAGCGGCCGGGCATGCTTTCGAAGCTGTCCTTCACGATCTCGTCGAGCGTCACCGGGGATCCTCCAGAGATATCGGCGGATCTGGAGCTTAAGGATCCGATCGAGGAACCACCAGCTCGGCTCAAGATCCTCGGCTTCGGTACGATCGCGAGCGCGGAGTAGCTCAGGGATAGCGCTTCCCCGCTGGATGCTCGGAAGCCTCCGCCGTGAAGTTCCTCTCGAACTCTCTACCGAGGTAGGGATCCCGCGTCTCCACCATCTGAGCGTCCAGACGCTCTCTCATCCTCTCCAACGCGGCTGCGAAGGCAGGGTTGGCGACGAGGTTCTCCTGCTCGTTGGGATCGTTCTCGAGGTCGTACAGCTCCTCGGGTACGCGGGGCCTGGTCCAGCCCTGGTTGGACAGCTCGGACAGCCTCTGCGCCCACTCCATGTGGGAGCACTGATCGAGACCGACGGCGTCGTCGGAGTAGTTCCGGATGTACTTCCACTTCGCGGTGCGAATCGCACGCATGGGAAGGTAATTCACGTGATACGTCATCTCCGCGAAGATCGAGTCGCGCAGGGCCTCGTTGCCCTTGCCCATGGCGAGTGAGAGCAGGGACCTTCCCTGCACCTCTGGCGGAATCTCGGCTCCGGCGGCCTCGAGAAAGGTCGGCATCAGATCGATGGTGCTCGCCAGGCTCTCGTTCACCGTGCCGGCGGGGATCCTTCCCGGCCATCGCATCACCAGGGGCGTACCGATTCCCCTGTCGTAGAGCGTCATCTTGTTTCCCGGAAACGGCGGGCCGTTGTCGCTGACGAAGCAGACCAGGGTCTTCTCGCCCAGCTGCAGCTCCTCCAGCTTGGCCAGCACCTTCCCGATCATCATGTCCATCTTCGAAGCGTTGCTGTAGTACTTCGCGACCTCCTCCCGGATCTCGGGCCAGTCCGGCAGGGTGTAGTACTCCGGGACGGCGATCTTCTCCGGATCGACGGGAAACTCCTTGACGAACTGGAATTCCCCGTAGTCGTCCCGATGGGTATCCATGTAGTTGATCTCGAGATAGAACGCGTTGGACCGGTTCTCTTCGATGAACGCGATCGCTTCGTCGGAGGATCGGATCCAGAAATCCTTCGGCATGATTCCGCTGAGCCGTTCCGCATAGCCGTACCAGCTCGTGGGGAGGTATGGTGCCACGTGCCACTTGCCCTCGAAGGCGGTGTTGTAGCCCGATCGATCCAGTACCTCGGCCAGCGTCGTCTTGAAGGGAGAGAGCATCAGGCGCTTGTGACGGTGGCTGAGCCCGGTCACCCCGTTGCTGTGGGGGTGCTGGCCAGTGATGATGCTGGCTCGACTGGGAGAGCAGCTCGGTGCCGCGACGAAGGCGTTGCTGAAACGCACTCCTTCGGCCGCGAGCCCGTCGATGTGCGGGGTGCTGATCTGCCGGTCGCCGTAACAGCCCAGGTCTTTCCAGCCGAGATCGTCGGCGATCAGGAGGACGATGTTCGGTGCGTCCGGCGTGGCCTCGCGAAGCGCCTTGCGACCGCATCCCAGCGACGGCCCCATCCCCAAGCAGGTGGTCGCCACTGCCGTCTTGGCGACCTTCTCCAGGAATTCTCGTCTCTTCATGACCCCACGCGGGCCGGGCGGGCGAGGCCTCCCGGCGTATTTCAGGTGAAGATCGCCTTGTAGCCCTGAATGTAGATATAGAAGAAATGCACGCCAAGGCCCCAGAAAAGAAGCAGATATACCGCTGTCAGACCCAAGCCGACGAGGATTGCGGGTGCTGGGGAGAAGATCCTGGCGGGCCCCTCACTCCGTCTGGCGAGCCGCCAGCGGCAGACGAGCTCGCAGAGTCCCGCCAGGCCGAGCGAGCCGAAGATGGTGAGCAGGAATGCCGTGTTGAGCCCGTAGTAGAGGGTTTCGCCGAAGCTGAAGAACTCGCCGACTCTCACCAGCTCCTTGGCGTTCCAGACGAGGGG
>JARFQS010000505.1 GCA_029287645.1 Thermoanaerobaculia bacterium
TCAGCGCCAGGAACGTGACCATGTAGATGGCGACGGTCGGGTGTACGCTGGTGCCCATGGCGGCCAGAAATACGAAAAAGATGAGCAGGTAGACATGCCACTTGTCCTTCTCACGCTTGAGCCCGAACAGCTTCACCGCCAAAGCGAACAAGGCGAGGTGTAGCAAGGGGCGCAGTACCCTCCCCTGCCAGAACAGCGAGAAATCGAGCAGCAGGAACGGCAGGTAGACGAGGCCGAGCAGATTCATCGCCCAACTCGGGAGCGGCCTCGTCAGGCCCACCATGCTCCTGCGAAGAAACAGGGCGACTGCCAGCGAGAATACGAGAATCGACGGCCAACCGACGATCTCATTGAAGGGCAGGGGCAGGGGCGCCAGCAGCGCCAGAACACCGAGCAGGACCCTCTTCCGACGATCGAAGCTCATGCGTCCCTGCCCCGCAGGTCGAGAACGAGAGCCGGAGTCGCGGGATCACTGCCCGCCAGGGGATAGGGCTGGAGTGCGACCGCCGGCAGCAGGGCCAGGGCCTCGAGAATCCGCCGGCGATGGGCCCGACCCCTTCCGAAGCCGATGACTTCGTTGCGCGTCACGAGCTCGACCTCGAAGTTGCGCTCCAGGTAGTAGTGGGTCGCGGTGGCCGCATCAGTGATCAAGGCTTCGAACGCGTCCTCCTCGGCAGGGGTGCCCAACTCACCCACGCCATTGTCTAGAACGACCGAGAGGCGTTCCCCGGTCTCGGCCTCCTTCTCCATGTAGACCATCTCACCCGTCCGCGCGGTCCGCTTCCAGTGGACACCTCGCCGATCGTCGCCATCTCGAAAGGCCCTCAGGCTGTGCAACTCCGGACCGACGCCAACGCGACGTGCTGGCTGCTCGCCCGCTCCACCCAGCCCCTTCTGACGAAACTCCACAGAGGCTCGGATCTCTGGGAAGACCAGGAGATCCTGGTCGACCCGATATCTCATTCCCTTGCGAAACAGCCCGAGCGGGAAGATCGACGCCAGGTGCGCGTTCTCGAGACGGAGCAGCCCTCTTCGCGTGGCGCACAGCTCGAGGTTGCCCTGATAACCGGACCGCCGGTCCAGATAGGGCACGAGCACAGGCTTGGTCTGCTCGGTTGCTGTGAGCACCAGCAGCCACCGCGGCCAGATGTGACCCCGGTTGCGGAGCTCGAAGCCGATATCGAAGGGCTCGTTGGCGTACACCTCTCGGGGCGGCACGAAGTCGATCTCGAGCCGGCGGAGGTTCTGTCGCGAGATCAGCCCAGAGACCACCAGCAGCGACAGCATCGTCGCTTCCACCAGATAGAGCGCGTTGTTACCGGTGTTGGCCGCCGGCACGGCCACCAGGACCGTGAGAATGATGAACCAGAGACCGACTTTGGTGATCCGAATACCTTCGGGAACCGTCTTGCGACGTGCCATCAGACGGGAACGGGAACCGAGTCCACCACCCTGGAAATCGCATGCCTCGCGGCCTCCAGGCCACCGCCGCCATTCTTCAGAAGGACACGGTGAGCGAAGACCGGAGCTGCGACTCTCTGCACATCGTCTGGTGTCGCGAACGGCCGGCCCTCACAGAGAGCCATGGCCTGAGCGGAGCGGTACAGATTCTGGACTCCGCGCGTGGAAACACCGAGCACGAACTGCGCGGAGTCGCGTGTCGCCTCGGCCAGAGAGAGGATGTAGTCTGTCAATTTCTCGGCTACCAGAACCTCTTCGGTCCGTGCTTGCAGCTCCAGGACTTCCTCACGGGTCACCACGGAATCGAGATCAGCGAGGACCCGGTCGACCCCTCCGGAGATGAGCAGCTCCCGCTCCTGGTCCCGCGGCGGATAGCCCAATCTCAACGACATCATGAATCGATCCAGCTGGGATTCTGGAAGAGGAAACGTCCCCACATACTCGAGCGGATTCTGGGTTGCCAGCACAAGGAAGGGCTCCGGCAGGGCGTGACGCTCGCGGTCGATCGTCACCTGGCGTTCGCTCATGGCTTCCAGCAGCGCCGACTGCGTTTTCGGACTGGCTCGATTGATCTCGTCCGCCAGGACCACATTCGAAAAAATGGGGCCTGGAACGTATTCGAACCTCTCGCTGGCTTGCCTGTAGATGGACACTCCTACGATGTCCGACGGGAGCAGGTCGCTGGTGAACTGGATCCTCTGGAAAGCCAAGCCCAACGAGCGGGCCAGTGACTGGGCCAGGGTCGTCTTGCCGACTCCTGGAACGTCTTCGATCAGGACATGACCGCGCGCCAAAAGGCAGACGACGGCCTGACGAATGACATCGCCTTTGCCCTTCACGACGCACGCAACCTGACGCTCCAGCCGATCGATCAGGTCGGCGGCCACGGCTTCGTGTGTGGTGGTGGCGGGACGTTGGGTCACGAGCTTCGAAGCTCCAAGCAGGCTCGGTCAGTCAGTCGACAGAGATCGGCCCCGGGCCAGCCGAGGGTCGAGGAAGCCTGCGCTTGAAGATCTCAGGACCCCGCGGCGAATTCCTTGTACTCGCCTCGCTCCTCTTCGGGCACCGGATGACGGACCTCTACGAAGAAACCGTCACCCTCTTCATACGACACATCTTCCAGAATGTGCGTGAACTGAGTCACATTGGCCTTTTCGATGTCCGCGGTGTCGAACCAGATCCGCCAGTGATTCTTCTCCTGTCCACCGGCATCCGCCATCGAGATATCGACCGTGATCCCGGGGAGCTTCTCATTGCTGTCATGCTGAATCAGGACATCGAGCAGGACTCTCTGACTGACGGCAACAGGCTCGAAGTCCGCCTGCTCCTCCATTTCCGTCACCTCTCCGGCCTCCTCTCCTTCAGCGACAGCCTCGGCCTCGACCATCGCCTCCTCGATGATCGGCTCTTCCTCCACCACGAATCCGTTCAACCTCGCCGAATAGAGCGATCGGGTCTGTGCGACCTTCTCGGCGGGAGAACTCGGGCCGCAGGCCGCAAAGGCCAGTCCCGCTAGCAGAACGACGACGCCTACGATTGCGAATCGACGTGGGTGGCTCACGACACACCTCCTGGATGCCCAAACGGGCGACATGACAGTTTTCGGGGCTGACTCAACCGAAGAGATTATAGCGAAGGATGGCCCACACGGCGGCCACGCCATCCTTCCAGCCGATCTTTTTGCCCTCGGCATAGGTTCGGCCCGCGTAGGAGATCGGAACTTCGAAGATTCGCAACCGCAGCTTGGCGACCTTCGCGGTCATCTCGGGCTCGATCGCGAACCGATTGGAGTGCAGGGTGAGCTTGTCGAGCACTTCCTTCCGGAAGACTTTGTAGCCGGTCTCCATGTCCGACAGATTCAGGTCGGTGAACATATTGGACAGCAAGGTCAAGAACCGGTTGCCCTGGTAATGCCAGAAGAACAGAACCCGATGGGGCCCACCCAGGAACCTGGAGCCGAAAACCACGTCGGCGTCTTCCTCCAGTAGTGGCTGCAGGAGAACCGGGTAGTCCCTCGGGTGGTACTCGAGATCCGCATCCTGAACCAGCACGAAGTCCCCCTCGGCGGCGGCGAAGCCACTTCGCAAGGCTGCTCCCTTGCCCCGATTCTCCGCATGTGAGACCAGCTTGAAGGGCTGTCTGCCACTCTCGGCGAGCTCCTCGAGCTTGGCTCGGGTACCGTCGGTCGAAGCATCGTCGACCACGACAATCTCCAACTCGACCCCTTCGGGGAGCGGAGCGGCGCCTACGCGATCGAGCACTACCTCGATCGTCTTGATTTCGTTGAAAACCGGAACAACTACGGAGAGTTTCTTCATGGCGCCGGCAGTATAGCGTGCACCGACCCTCTCTCAGGGACCTCGATGAGTCCCGATTTCCAGGTCCCGAGATTCGCGAGGATCTCTAGAATCTCTGCGGTCGACGGTGAGTTCCAGGGCTCACGCAATTCCCAGCGGCCTTGCCGCAGGCCGTCTGCAGTATGGCCATGAACGACTCGTTGAGAATGGAGCTGCCTTCGAACTTCGCGTTTCCCTCGGTAGGTCCGTAGGAGATGACACCAACGACCCGGTTCGCCTCACCGTTGGCAGGGCCCTGGCCCCTCGCTCGCTGGCCGAAATTCTGGATCAAGGGACCGCCACTCGATCCCGCTCTCATATCGGACCCGTAGACGGCGGTACCGTCGAAACAACAGACCGAATCACCACTCGACACTTCATGCAGCTCTTCACCGCCATCGTGATTGATCGCGAAACCGAGCAGCTTTACATGGTTCGGGACCAGTGCGTGCATTCTGAAACCGAGCCACCCGGTGGCCTGACCGATGGTCCGGCCCTCTTTGTCATTGAGGACCAGAACGCCGAAATCGGCCGAATTCGGCAGCACTTCGCTGGATAGCTTCCATTGCTCCGTCACCGCTGCGAACTTGGCGGTCCACGTACCACGCGGCATCTGTCCGCGGTGGTAGCCCGGCACAAAGACAAATTTCTCGTAGAAGCGCCGCCGGAGCGCATCGTACACGCAGTGACCAGCAGTCAGAATCACACGATTCGAGATCACCGCCGCCGTGCAAACGAAATTGCCCTCGACCGACTTGAAGAACAGCCTCCCGACTGTCGTATACGGATACGCGTTGCGGGCACTCTTGGGAATCAACTGGGTGCTACTGAACTGCAGAGGTGTAGCCGGCAGGCTGATGGTGCCTTCTTCAGAACCTCCCTGATCTTCGGCGAACAGCGTTGACAACCGGGCGCGGGACACCCTCGGCAAGGGCATCTCGCGGGCGCGGCGCATCCGATTCGACGTCCAGTAGTCGCGATCGGCGCGGAGTCCGCTGGATGTCACCTCTCTGCGTTGTGCCTGCACGAGACCAGGGGTGGCCACCGCGACCAACACCATGAGTGACAGTAATCTCCTGCTCATGACAAGAGCCCCTTTCATCGATTCCGATCGAAGACCCATGACTCAGTATAGCAAGCAAGTCTCTTGCCGATGACATCGGGAAAGGGCTGCACGGCCCGACACAAAGTCGCCTTCCAGGGACCTGGGACCTACTGGATATAGCCGAGTGCGCGGAGCTCGTCGAGGGTCGAGTCCGAAGGTGCGACGACTTCCAGTGGAAACGCTTCCCGCGCTTCGAGTGCTTGTCGCAGCGCTTCCTCGAGGATCTCGCCCTCCGCCGCTGATTCGGCCGATGGACTCGCGTACCACTGCTCTCCAGGGTCGTGAAGCAGATCGTGCAGCTCCCCCTGAACGAGCTTCCACCTCCTGGTCCGAGCGGAGGTCTTACCCCGCTGACCCGGTGGAGAGTCGAGGCGACTGATGGCTACCAGCTCGTCGACCTGTTGCGAGGACAAGAGCTGCCTCAGGTCGGTTCCAGTGAACTGGTCCGGAGCCTGAATTCCGGCGGCCATGACCAGTGTGGCGGGAATGTCGATGCTCCTCACCTGCTGGCCGACCCTCGTCCCGGCATGCTCCGAGCCTGGGAACTTGACGACCAGAGGAACCCTGAGGAGCTCATCGAAGAGCGTGTGGGAGTGAAGACCGAACTTGCCGTGCTCTCCGAACTCTTCTCCGTGATCGGACGTGAAGACGATCAGGGTCTCGTCGTAGAGGTCGTGCTCCCGCAGGTACCACAGCAGGTTCGCCAATCCGTCATCCGCCGAGCGGATCTCTGAGTCATAAGCGGCGATGAGATGGCGAAGATCCGAGTCGAGGTCGAATTCGATCTCACCCTCGTTGATTCTGTCGATCAGCTCCAGATCGATCTCGTCTGGAAGGTCACCCGAGTACCCTTCGTCGAAGACGGCCATGTACTCGGGCCTGGGCGTGTAGGAGAGATGAGCCTCGTAGGTGTGAAGGAACAGGAAGAAGGGCCTCGGGTCGTCGGACTCCAGCCACTCCACACCCTTCCAAACCGTGCCCTCGAAGCGCTGAGACACCGGCTGTTCGAACACCTCGAATCCCTGATCCAGTCCGAAGACCCGATCCATCTGCCCACCGCCGGTAAAAGCCGCCGTCCGATATCCGGCTTGCTGAAATACCTCGGCCACGGTGACCGCAGCTTCGGGGATTCGTGTTTTGGCCGCCCAGGTCGCCTGATGGTGATGCGGCAGGAGAGAGGTGAACATCGAGGCGTGGGAGTGCAGAGTGGAGGGTGCCTGTGCGATCGTCTCCTCGAAGACCACCGCCTCCTCACACAGCGCATCCAGGCTCGGACTCGTCTCCCTGTCGTAGCCGTAGCAACCGAGGTGGTCCGGGCGGAGGGTGTCGATCGAGATCAGAATGACGTTCGGTCGACGCGGCGGCTCGCGGAGTGCCTTCTGCTCGCCAGCGCACGAGATCAGCAGCCCTCCAGCCAAGGCCACGACGACGTTGGCGAGAAGGAGCCTGCCCTTGATCTGTCGAGCTTTCACCATCGATTCTCGGCTATTGGAGGGGTGTCAGCGGGAGCTGCTGGCATCCAAGATGGCGGGAATCGTAGCATGAGCCCTTCCACTTATCCTCGGCCCTCCACCTCTAGATCCACAGCCTTCCGCCATCGCTCCCGCAGCGAGCCCATCAGCTCGACTTCGGGGACCAGCTCGACTCCGAATCGATCACTCACGGCACGCCGAGCCACGAGCATCAAGTCCATCACTTCCGAGGCTCTCGCACCCCCGTTGTTGACAATGACGTTCGCATGCTTGGGACTGATCTGGGCGTCGCCGCGGGCGGCTCCTTTGAGGTTGCAGGCCTCGATGAGTCGCCCGGCGTAGTCGCCCTCGGGGTTTCTGAAGATAGAACCGACGTTGGGACTGCCCGACGGAAGAGCCGCCCACCGACGTCGATTGAGCTCTTCGATCTTCGCAGCGGCCTTCTCCGCATTGCCCTCTCGAAGCTGAAAGGTGGCACGGGCCACGACTCCCTGCGAACCCCGCAGGACGGTACTGCGATAGGAGGGTTGGAGATCTTCAACCCCATACCGGCGGCGGCGGCCATCGCGCTCCAGCACGATCGCCTCGACGAGCACATCCTTGATCTCGACACCGTAGCTGCCAGCATTCATCCGTACAGCACCACCCACGGTCGAAGGGATTCCCGACAGGGCCTCGAGGCCTTCCAGCCCCTTCTCCGAAGCGCTCCGGGCCAGTTTGGCCAGCGTCACTCCCCCTCCGGCCGTCACCCTGTCCCCCTGGAATTCGAAGTCCACGAACCTCCCCACCAACCGGGCTACGACGCCGGGTAGTCCCTCATCGGGGAAAAGTACGTTGGAGCCCAGGCCGAGGAGCTCGAAGGGTACTCCGAGTCGGTCCGTGACCGAGAGGAGTGCTTCGAGTGCAGTATCTTCATGTACTCGAACCAGAAACTGGGCAGGACCACCGATGCGAAAGGTCGAGTGCCCGGCGAGCGAGGCATCGACCTCCACTTCGAGGCCCGAGACCGATTCGAGTGCCTCGAGAAGGACGGTTGGATCGTCGAGCGAATTCACGGTACGAGCCAATATGACAGATGGCCGGCTGCCTCCTCACTGGAGCCTGGGAGCGAGATTCGACCGACGGATTCCGTCTACACGCGTTGACGGCTCGAAGAGGCATTCGCTAGCATCGCATCCCTGCTGCGGAGCAAGCAGTGTCGCGATTCGCCAGCCGTCAGAAGAGCGACTAGTATAGCCTCTGTACTCGGTAGACAACGGTTTCCAAGAGCAGCATCTAGGAGTTGAATTCATGGCAGACAAACCGTCCGACAAGCTGAAAGCCATCGACAGCGCCCTGTCTCAGATCGAGCGTCAATTCGGCAAAGGCTCGATCATGCGCCTGGGCCAAAGGGAAGCTCTGGCCATCCCAATCGTACCGACCGGATCCCTGGCGGTGGACTATGCAGTGGGCACCGGCGGGCTACCACGAGGTCGGGTTGTCGAGATCTATGGACCCGAGTCTTCAGGCAAGACCACGATGGCTCTCTCCGTCGTCGGGCAGGCTCAGAAGCATGGAGGAGTAGCAGCCTTCATCGATGCGGAGCACGCCCTGGACGCCGAGTACGCCGGCAAGCTGGGGGTCGATATCGACAATCTCCTCATATCCCAACCCGATTTCGGCGAGCAGGCCCTGGAGATCGCCGAGATGCTGGTGCGCAGCAATGCCGTGGACGTTGTCGTCATCGACTCCGTAGCGGCCCTGGTGCCCCGTGCCGAGCTCGAGGGAGAGATGGGCGACTCCCATGTCGGCCTGCAAGCGAGGCTCATGTCCCAGGCCCTGCGCAAGCTCACGGCCATCGTCGCCAAGTCCAAGACCTGCCTGATCTTCATCAACCAGATTCGCGAGAAGATTGGCGTCATGTTCGGCAGCCCCGAGACCACGACCGGCGGCAGAGCCCTCAAGTTCTATTCTTCCGTCCGCTTGGACATCCGGAGAATCGCCGCCATCAAGGATGGCGACCAGGTCGTGGGTGCCAGGTGCAAGGTCAAGGTCGTCAAGAACAAGGTGGCTGCACCCTTTCGCCTGGCCGAGTTCGATATCGACTACGGCGACGGCATCTCACGTACCGGCGAGTTGATCGATCTCGGAGTCCAGTACAGCATGGTCGGCAAGAGCGGTGCCTGGTACAACTACGGCGACGTACGCCTGGGTCAGGGCCGAGAGAATTCCAAACAGTTCCTGCGCGACAACCCCGACCTGGCCGATGAGATCGAGTCAGCGCTGCGGGAGCAACTGGGATTGCCACCTTCGACCGTTTCGGAGCCCGAGCCAGCGTCCGAAGAGGAGGCCTAGGCCCTGCCTTCACTCCGACTCCGCAGATTCTCTTGCTATGCGCTCGCATTGCTCGGCCTGCTGGCCGCGCACGCGGGGGCGACGAAGCTGGAGCTGGAAACCCAGACCACCCATCTGACCGGACTCCCGGTCGGCTTCACCGTCAGGGTCCTCGACGTCCCTGAAGGTGAGCTGGTCCCCATCGAAACGTCGATCGACGGCCGTTCCGTCGACCGCCGGACTCTGGCAGCCGGCGAGCACGAGATCGTCCTCGAACAGCTCGAGCTGTCATCGGGCGGTCACGGGCTCCAGGTAACGAGCCAGGGGGCCACAGCTGAGGCGTCTATCCGACTGATCCCAGCCTGGCTTTCGATCCTGCCACCCCTCGTCGCGATCAGTCTCGCCCTGCTGACAAAGGAGGTCCTGCTCTCCTTGTTCTTGGGGGTCTTCTCCGGTGCGCTGTTTCTCAACAGCTGGCAGCCCTTGACGGCTCTGGCTCGAACGATCGATCACTACGTGGCTCCCTCCGTCGCCAATCCGGACCAGGCGGCGATCCTGGTGTTCACCACCCTGCTGGGCGGAATGGTCGGTTTGATCAGCAGGAGCGGAGGTCTGCTCGGCATCGTGGAGCGGATCAGGCCCTTTGCGACGAACCCCAGGCGCGGACAGTTCGCAACCTGGGCCCTGGGAGTCATCATCTTCTTCGACGACTATGCCAACGTGCTGATCGTGGGTTCCACCATGCGTCCCATTACCGATCGACTGAAGATCAGTCGCGAGAAGCTGGCCTACATCGTCGACTCCACTGCGGCTCCCGTCGCCAGCGTCTTTCCCATCTCTTCCTGGATCGGCTTCGAGGTCGGACTCATCGCTGCCGCGTTCGTCGCCGTGGACATTCCCTTCAACGCCTACACAACCTTCGTGGCTTCGATTCCCTACCGTTTCTACCCGATCTTCGCCCTCGTGTTGGGCTTCACCATCGCGGTAACGGGGAGGGACTTCGGCCCGATGCTCAAGGCCGAACGCCGAGCCCGCAAGACAGGAAAGCTGCTCGCAGACGACGCGGTGCCGCTGGCGAAATTCGACACCGAGATTCTCGAGCCGCCCCGGCAAGCACCCAGGAGAGCCATCAACGCTCTGATACCCATCCTCGCAGTCATCGTGATCACGATTGCCGGCATGTACGCCACCGGGAGCACCGGACTCGACAGAGCCGAGTTTCAGGGTACCGGAGCCTGGCTCCGGGAAGTCTTTGGAAATTCCGACAGCATCGCGGCACTCTGCTGGGCGAGCCTGGGAGGGGTGATCTCCGCCTTCGGACTCGCACTCGTGCAGCGCATCTTCACAGTGCGCGAGGGTATCGGCGCCATGGTGGAGGGCTTCAAGTCGGTGTTCATGGCCCTGATCGTGCTGATCCTCGCCTGGTCCATCGGCGCCGTCTGCGACGAGCTGCACACAGCAGACTTCCTGGTAGGGCTGGCGCAAGGTGTGATCTCCCCGCAGTGGTTCCCGGTCTTGATCTTCCTCCTCTCTGCCGCCGTGTCGTTCGCCACCGGAACAGCTTGGGGAACCCTGGGAATCCTCATGCCACTGGTGGTTCCGATCGCCAACGGGCTGTCGATCAGCTCTGGCTTGGCCCTGGGTACAGAGGGCTACGCCGCGGTGCTGGTCGGCACGATCTCCTCCGTCCTCGCGGGCAGCGTCTGGGGGGACCACTGCTCCCCCATCTCCGATACCACGATCCTCTCCAGCACGGCCGCCGGCTCCGACCACATTGCGCACGTCAGAACCCAACTGCCCTACGCCCTGAGCATGGGCTTCCTGGGAATGCTGATCGGGGACATTCCCACCGCCTACGGCATGAGCCCGTGGATCTCATTGGTCATTGGAGCCGTAGTCATCGTAGGTGGGGTGCTCTGGCTCGGTCGACGAGTCACGAATCCGCCCCAGACTGCGGTGTCCGCTGGCGAATCCTGATCTGGGGCCCCAACCGGCAATCATGTGGTCCTCCATAACGAGAGCGATCGGCACGGATCGGACCTCGTGGGTCAAGTGGGTGGCTACCAGTGTCGTCTCACTGGTTCTCTCGGCGTCGGCAGCGCAAGCCGTGACTCCAGACTGCAGCCCCTGCGCCGGGATTCGGACCAGCGATCCGTCGAGTCTGCTGCCGCTGCTGCTCGCGGAGCCCACGGTCGAGGATGAAGCCACCCTGTACGTCGCCTGGACCCTCAGCCTGGAAGACTCTGCGACAGCCGCTCCCGCCAGGGAGATCGTCGGAGCCGGCGCCACACCCCTGCTGGGCCTGGAATTCCGCACCCCGGCTCCCCTTGCAGAAAACCTCGACAGCCTCGAGAGCGAGTTGGAGATCGCTTCCAGATTGGCTCAGGAAGCTGGCCCTGGAAGCCAGTTCCAGGTCCTCTGGCATCCGTCCGATGCACCGCGCGATTCTCTCGACCCGGAGCAGTATTCGTTCTTGCTGAAGAGGGCAACGGTGACTCTCACCGGCACCCAACCCGCCTCCGATGTCTTCTCCGAGCCTCTGGAGCCGAATCACGAGTCCTTGCGTCGGCTCTTTCAACAGGATGTGGCGGCCTATCTGGATGGCCTCGTCCTGCAGCCCGTCGACGCAGCGCAGCTCGAGGCCATCACAGAGCTCCTTACCGAGCTCGATCCGGGAACACCCGTCGTCGTCGATGCCATGCCCTTCCCGGTCCCCGCCGAGCTCGCACTCTCCCAGGCAGCCCGTAATGAGGTGGCGGGAGCGACCGCGACCCTGTTTCAGCTTCCCGAGGGTCAGATGCCGACGCTCGATCCTCTCAAGCTGCTGGCCAACGAATTTGCCGGAGATCTCTCGTACGATCCCTACTCCACACCGTTCGGCAACGTCGAGGCTTGGAGCTTCGTCCGGGGTGAAGACCTGGCACTTCGAGTCATCCTCGAGCACGATCCCGATACCACCGAAGCTGCGGTCACCTTCTCGGATACGAGCCTGCGCCGGCCTTCCCGCATCGACCTGCAGACCAACGACCGCCTCGACATGTATGGCGGACTTCGATCGACCCAGGGACTGGAGCTGAGATGGGAACCGGGGCAAAGAGTGAGCCTCCTCGAGCTCGAGAGACTTACGGTCGCCGAGCGAGAAGGCGAGCGCAGCCTCGAAGATCAGCTCACCGTTCTCTCCGAGCGCTCCCTCCCGGTAGAGGAGATCCTGCGTCGATTGCAGGCAGTCGAGGATTCCCAGGCACGGCGACTCGAGAACTACAAGGG
>JARFQS010000509.1 GCA_029287645.1 Thermoanaerobaculia bacterium
CTCCTCGACCGTGCGGATGGCCGGGTAGTTCTCGGCCCAGAATTCGGCCACCTCCCGCGGCGGGTCGGGTCTGAACCACGAGACCTCCGAGACAACGAGGTAGCCCCCGGGCTTCACAAATCGCCTCCACTCGGAGAGACCATTGTCGAAGCCCATGATGTAGATCGCGCCCTCGCTCCAGACGAGATCGAAGCTCTCCTCCGGGAAGGGAAGCTCTCTCATGTCCCCCTCCTGAATCTCGATGCGATCCTCGAGCCCCCGGCTCACGACGTTGTAGTCGAGCTTGGCAAGGAAGTTGGGGATCAGATCCACCGCGGTGATGTGCCCGTCGGTGCTTTCGGCGAGCACGAGCGTCTGGGCGCCAGTGCCACAACCCACATCCAGAATCGCGGGTCGGGCCGGCAGGTGCTCGCAGAGGGCCAGAGCCCCGAGCGTGGACTCGTCGTTGCCGGGTCCCAGTCGCGGCAGACCCTCGTGGAGCTCGACCAGCAACTCGATGAGGCGTTCGTCTTCCATCGCGTAGACCTCGAATCGTCAGCCCGGCCGCAAGGCCGGAGGTTCAGGAGATACCTAGCCTTTGGCGTCGTACCAGGTGGGGCCACTGCCCACATCCACGACCAGCGGCACCCTCAGATCCTCCACGCCTTCCATGGTCCCGCGCACCAGCTCGGCCACCGAGTCCAGGTCTCCTGCAGGGACCTCCAACACCAGCTCGTCGTGCACGGTCAGAAGGAGCTTGGAGTCCGGGTACTGCCGGCGAAGCTCGTGGTCGAGGGTGATCATGGCCATCTTCAGTAGATCGGCGGCCGTCCCCTGGATGCGGGCGTTGATGGCCATGCGCTGGGCGTTCTCCCGCAGATTTCGATTCCTGGCCTGGATCTCGGGCAGCCACCGCACCCGGCCGTAGAGGGTCTCGACCCGGCCGTCCTCCTCGGCGCTGGCCAGCGTCTCGTCCATGTAGCTCCGCACGCCTGGATAGCGCTCGAAGTAGGCGTCGATGAACAGACCGGCCTCGGACGGAGGGATGCCCAGGTTACGTCCCAGCCCGAAGGCGCTGATGCCATAGATGATGCCGAAGTTGATGGTCTTGGCGGCACGCCGTTGCTCGGTCGTCACGAGCTCCGGTGCCACACCGAAGACCGCTGCGGCCGTGGCGCGGTGAATGTCCTCGCCCGACTCGAAGGCCTCCACGAGAGCCTCTTCTTCGGCGATGTGGGCCAGGACCCGCAGCTCGATCTGGTTGTAATCCGCCACCAGGAGCAGGTGGCCGTCCGAGGCCACGAAGGCCTTCCGGATGCGCTGGCCCAGCTCGGTACGCACCGGGATGTTCTGCAGGTTGGGATTGACGGACGAGAGTCTGCCGGTGGCCGCCACGGCCTGCTCGTAGCGTGTGTGGATGCGCCCATCCTCGGCCACCAGGGCCGGGAGAGCATCCACGTAGGTGGACTTGAGCTTGCTGAGCTCCCGGAAGCGCAGGATCAGATCGGGGAGGGGGAACCCCTGCAGAGCGAGCTGCTGCAGGATCTCGGCACCGGTGGCGTAGCTCTTGGTCTTGCGGGTCTTCTTGAGGACGGGGTAGCCGAGCTTCTCGAAGAGGATGACGCCGAGCTGCTGCGGCGAGTTGATGTTGAACTCCTCCCCCGCCACTTCGAAGATCTCCCTACGCAGCTCTTCCAACTCGCCACCCAACTCACTGGACATCTCCTCGAGAAACGCCCGGTCCAGCAGGATGCCGTTCTCCTCCATCCGCATCAGGACGGAAATCAGCGGCGCCTCGATCTCCCGATAGACGGTGGAAAGATCGCCGCTGCCGAGCTCCTTCATCAACCCGGGTAGGAGCCTCTGGGGCACGACGACCTGCTCTCCTGCGTAGGCCAGCAGACCGGTGTCGTCCAGCTGCGGGGCATCGCCACCCGCCAGCCCGACTTCCTTGGCGCTCGAGATCTTCTGCCCCAGGCGCTCGAGTGCAATCTCCTCCAGAGCATGGGCTCGGGAGGCAGGTCGCAGGACATAGGAAATGAGCAGGGTGTCGAGCAGAGTGGCCTTCACCTCCGCCTGCGCACCCACGAGACGCAGGACCTCCTTGAGGTCGTGTCCGACGAGCCGCAGTTCCTCTTCCTGGAACCACCCCTTCAATGTCTCGAGCACCGCTTCTCGGACCTCTGACTCGGAGAAGTCCGCGAAGACAGGCTCCGACTCCTCCGCAGCGGCAGCCAGACCGACAGGTGGGTCACCGATCACCGACAGCGAGATCTCCCCTTCCCAGCTCTTGGCGTGCTCGCCCCACTCTTTGGCTGAGGCGATCCGCGTCGCCGGAGGGATGTCTTCTGCCGGGCCGCCAACCTCCAGCTCGTCCACCAGCGAGAAGAACTCCAGCTCGCGGAACAGCTCCTTGAGGGCCTCGGTGTCGGGATCTTCGTGCTTCAGGTCCGTCGGATCGAATTCGAGCGGCAGATCGGTGTGAATCGTCACCAGCTCCTTCGAGAGCAGTGCAAGGTCACGGTTCTCTTGTAGCCCTTCTCGGTAGCTCTTGCGCTTGATCTTCTCGGCCTGCTCGAGCAGATTCTCGACCGTTCCATAGTCCCGTACCAGCTGGATCGCACCCTTCTCCCCGATCCCGGGAACACCCGGAACGTTGTCCACCGAATCCCCCTTGAGGGCCAGGACTTCAACGACCTGATGTGGCGGCACTCCGAAGTCTTCCTCGACCAGCTGGGGGTCGTAGAGCTTGCTCCGGCCCGTATGCATCAGGGAGACATGCTCGTCGACCAGCTGCATCAGGTCCTTGTCGGCGCTGACCAGGATGACGTCGTAGCCGCCCGCCGCGGCTTTGGCGGCCAGGCTTCCCAGGACATCGTCGGCTTCGTAGTTCTCCATCTCCAGGATCGGAATCCTGTGTGCTTCGAGGGCCCGGCGAATCTGTGGGATCTGGCCGCGCAGCTCCTCGGGCATCGGAGCCCTGTTGGCCTTGTACTCCTCGAATTTCTCGGTGCGAACGGTCTGCCGCGAAACATCCAGCGCTACGCCGATCAGGTCGGGCTGCTCGTCGCGGAGCAGCTTTCGCAGCATCTGCACGAAGCCGTAGACCGCGTTGGTGGGCTCGCCCTTCGAGTTGGAGAGATGCCGGATGGCATAGAAAGCCCGAAAGATGTTGGAGTAGCCATCGATGAGATAGAGGCGCGGGCGAGCTTCGGGCATGGCGGCGACTACTCCGACTTTCGCGCCTGACTCAAGAGATGGGCCGCCTCGGGCAGGATGAGCTGCTGCATGGCCAGCTCCACCGCTTTGGGAGAGCCGGGCAGCACGAAGACGGCCCGAGTCCCGATGAGGCCGGCGACGGCGCGGCTCAGCATGGCCGCCGCACCCACCTGCTTCCAGGAGAGCATCCGAAACAGCTCTCCGAAGCCGTGGAGGGTGGTGTCGAGGAGCGGCTCGACCACTTCGGTGGTGACGTCTCGTGGCGAGTATCCGGTGCCTCCATTGAGCACCACGACATCGACCTTCTCGTCCGACAGGACGGCCTGGAGCCGGGTTCGAATCTCCAACCTGTCGTCCGCGACGATCTCGCGGTCGAGCACTTCATGGCCTTCGGCGAGGGCCAACTCACCGATACGCTTGCCACTCACGTCGTCCTCGACGGTCCTACTGTCGCTGACGGTGATCACCGAAAATCGCACAACCGCCGGCGCCGCCTCACGATGCTCATCTGCTGTAGTCATGACCCCCGGAGCCTACCACCGGTATCCTGGAACCCCACCGGCTGAACCACCTCTAGATCGAGGCCAGCGCAAGAAACTGCCAGAGGTTCGTTCGGGTGGTTCGACAGGGGGGCTCTCTCTTTCTGAGGAGATAAAGATACAAGGGGAGGGGCTTGACCCCTCCCATGGGAGCCCGCAAGGGGCTCCCCTACATCCCCTCCCCTCCCTGACTCACTGCCTCACTGCTCCATTGATTCATTGCCCCACTGCCTCAAGACCCCAAAGATCGTCCGGGCGAAGCTCGGACGCATCAACCTCAAGCCCCAGCCAGCCTCCACAGCGGAGGCTGGCGTAGAATGTGTACGTCATGAAACCCTCGACGTTCGCCCTTGTCGTCGTCCTCGCCCTC
>JARFQS010000580.1 GCA_029287645.1 Thermoanaerobaculia bacterium
GACGAGAACGGCCGCGGGCGCCACGTGGTGGCCGAAGGCCTCGGCACCTCGCGCACCATCGACTACGAGACGGTGCAGGGCAACGGTGTCTACAAGAACGGGCGCTGGCAGGTGGTCGTCACACGGGCCCTCGCGGTAGAAAGCCCCGAGAACCCGGCTCGGCTCGAGCCCGGTCAGAGCACCGGCTTCGGCGTGGCCATCTGGGAAGGCGAACACGGCGAGCGAGCGGGAATCAAGGCGATCTCGGGCGACGACTGGATCGCACTCGACCTCGCGGCTGCAGCCAACGGCTGATCACGACCTCCCGGCCGAGATTCGAGCGACGGCACCTACCGGATTCGAGCGACGGCACCTACCGGACCGGACGATCCGGCCCGGTAGGTTCGACCGTCGGCTCGTTCAGACGCCGTGCTTTCCGATGATCGCGATCGAAGAGACGTTCATGAAGGGCATGCCGCCCAGGTTGTGGGTCAGGCCGAGCTACGGGTCGGGGAGCTGTCGATCTTCGGCGCGGCCGTGCAGCTGCAGGTACATCTCGTAAAGCATGCGGAGCCCACTGGCGCCGATCGGGTGACCGAAACACTTGAGCCCACCATCGATCTGGCAGGGCAAGCCGCCATCGGCATCGTAGAACCCATCCATCACATCCTTGATGGCTCCACCACGCGGTGAGATCTGAAGATCCTCGTAGGTCACCAGCTCGGTGATGGAGAAGCAGTCGTGGACCTCCATCATGCTGATCTCTTCACGGGGGTTCTTCACGCCCGCTTCCTTGTACGCTCGCTCCGCGGCGATCTCGGTGGTGATGAAGTGGTCGAAGTCCCACGAGTCATACCCCACCTCGGTGCCGTTGGAGAGCGAGAGCTGAAGGGCCTTGACCGAGACGAAGTCCTTGTACCCCATCTCCTCGGCCTTCTCGACCGTGGTGACGATCGCGCAGGCCGATCCATCACTCACCCCGCAGCAGTCGAACAGTCCCAGCGGCTCGGCGATGAGCGGCGCGGCCATGATGGTATCCTCGCTCACCGCTCTGCGTAGGTGCGCCTTGGGATTCTTGGCCCCATTTGCGTGGCTCTTGGCCGAGACATGGGCCATCGCCCGCTTCAGGTCCGCGGGATCGACCCCGTGCTTGGCGGCATAGGCCGGTGCGAGCTGGGCGAACGACCCAGGGGCCGTCATGGCCGGACCCCAGAGCCATCTCTGCGAGCCCGCGTTGGAGCCGGGATTCGGCAAACCGCCGTATCCGGTGTCCTTGAGCTTCTCCACACCGATGGCCAGGGCGATGTCGCTGGCACCCGCCGCTACCGCGTAGGTGGCGCCGCGAAACGCCTCGGTACCGCTTGCGCAGTAGTTCTCGACACGCGTGACCGGGATGTTGGGGAGGCGAAGCGTCATCGAGCAGGGCAGAGCGCTCTGCCCGGTGTGGATCTCCGGCATGCAGGTGGAGAACCAGGCCGCGTCGATCTGGTTCTTCTCGATCTTCGCATCCTGCAATGCCTCCTCGAAGGCCTCCACCATCAGGTCCTCGGCTCCCGCGTCCCAGCGTTCGCCGAACCTGCAGCAGCCCATGCCGATGATCGCGACCCTGTCTTTGATTCCCGTTGCCATCTGATCTCCTCCCTAGCCCTGGGCCGTCTGGGGAATGGCCTTCCAGAAGTAGCCGTGGAAGCCGCGTTCCCTGTCTTCGTAGCGCTTGCGCATTGCCATCACGACCGGCTGTCCCACGGACAGCTCGGCGACTTCGCAATCGGTGAAGTCCGCCATCAGCCGCCCGCCACCCTCGAACTGCACCATCCCGTAGCAGTTGGGTGGCGCTACGGAAACGCTCAGCAGATCGCCGGTGAAGGCCTTGATATAGCCTGCCGAATCGGCGAACTCGTGATCCTCCTGCGAATGGAAGGCGTTGCAGTCCGGATTCACACAGACTGGTGACTTGGGGAACTGGGCGGTCCCGCACTTGGTGCACTTCCCGCCGACCAGGCCCATCAGCATCTTGTTGTCGCGATACAGGACCGTCAACGCGGTCTGGGTGGGGGCTTCGGCCCGGATACCCATCTCGGTCTCCACCAGGTCGCGGAACTTGAGATACTTCTGGTAGTTGTTGACTGGCTTCCGGTTGGCCAGCGCCCCCCTGGTCCCGTTGCGGGGCGCCAGGTTCTTGATCGCGTCGGTGACCTCGAAGAGCAGTGCATCCGACCCCTGGCCAAAGCTAGCCACGATGATCTTGTCACCGGGCTTGGCATCCTGCAGCTCATTGATGAACATGAGGATGGGGTGGGCGGCACCGGTCTCTCCGCAGACCTCGTGCAGGTTGTCGGCCACCTTCTCGACGAATCCCATTCGCTTGCCGATGTTCCTCGACTCGACCTTGAACAGGCATGGGAAGACCACCTTCGAGATGTCGTCGATCTTCAGGCCGGTCTTCTTCAGAAGCCCTTCGATCACCTCGGGAATGATCTGTCCGTAGCCCTGATCGCGTATCCACCGTTCTTCCCAGGTGTAGTCGTACTTGTGATCCGCGCCGCGATAGTGATCGACGAAGTCGCGGCTCACCGAGTAGGAACCCTTGAACTCGGCGATGACGTCGTCGGAGCCGACCATCAGCGAGGCGGCGCCATCTCCGAACCACATCTCGTACAGGTAGGCGCTCCTCGCCTCACGCCTGTCACTCGCCGTCACCAGCACGGACCGCTTGTCGCCCGCA
>JARFQS010000606.1 GCA_029287645.1 Thermoanaerobaculia bacterium
GCTCCACTCCAGGGCCCGCTGGCTGGTCTGTCTCACTCGCCACCTGTCGTCAAGAGAATCTCGCCCGGCTCGGCACCGCCCTGGCCGACTATTGGAAGGAGTCGAGCTCGGACCAACTCTCTTCGAGGAGGGTTCGCTGCAGGTGGTTCATGAAGCTGTCGGCCTCCGCACCATCGATGAGACGATGATCGAAAGTGAGGGCGAAGTAGCACATGGTCTTGATCGCGATCGTATCGTTGCCATCCGCATCGGTATCGACGACAGGGCGCTTCTCGATCGCACCGATACCCAAAATCGCCACCTGCGGCTGGTTGATGATGGGCGTACCGAACAGGGACCCGAAGACTCCCGGGTTGGTGACCGTGAAGGTCCCCCCCTGGATTTCCTCGGGACTCAGTCGCTTGCTTCGAGCCCGATCGGCGAGATCGTTGGCCGATTTCGCCAGGCCGACGAGGTTGAGTTGGTCGGCATGCCGAATCACCGGCACCAGCAAGCCCCAATCGAGAGCGACCGCCATCCCCAGGTTGATGTCTTTCTTGTGGACGATATCGGTGCCGTCGATAGAAGAGTTCAGATTCGGAAAGGCCGTCAGCGCGTTGGCCACCGCCTTGAAGATGAAGGGCATGAAGGTGAGCTTCGTGCCGTGAGACTCGGCGAATCCCTGCTTGGCACGCGCTCTCACCTTGGCCACCCGCGACAGATCGACGTGGAAGACCGTGCTGACGTGCGCCGAAGTTGCCTTCGAATAGACCATGTGCGCCGCAGTCAGGCGACGGATATTGGACATCGGCGCGATCTCGACGTTGTCTCCTTCACTATAGGCGGCCACCTGGAAGTCGCCAGCCACAGGTCGAGAAGGCGTCATCACCTCCGCGGTCCGCACCGGGGAAGCGGAGGGAGGAGCCGATGGCACCGCATCGGCTGAAGGTGAGGCGGACCTCGTCTCCAGGAACTTCTGCATATCGTGCTTGGTCACCCGGCCGTGGATGCCGGTACCCTCCACCTGCGAGAGGTCCACACCCTCTTCGGCTGCCATCTTGCGAACCAGTGGACTGGAGAATCGACGAATCCTGTCGACCACTTGACTGTCTTCGGCTCTGTCCTCTCCCTCCATGGCAGCGACCGCTACTGATGGTGCCGGCTGCTCTTCGCCTGCAGCTTCCGCAGGCGCGGTCGCTTCCACTGTTGCCTGGGTTGAAGGCTGTGGGGCCGAGCCGGATGCCACCTGTTCGTCGGGTTCACCGACCAGGGCGACCAGCTCGTCGACCTGTACCGTCGCGCCTTCTCCATGGTGGATCACCAGAAGCGTGCCCGAAGCCGGGCTGGGGATCTCTGCGTCGACCTTGTCGGTCGAGATCTCGAAGAGAGGCTGGTCCCTCTCCACCCGCTCGCCGACCTGAACCAACCACTTTGTGATGGTGCCCTCGGCGATGGACTCACCCATCTGCGGCATGATGACTTCCGTGGCCATGTAGGACTCTCCCTTACTCGACTCGACCTTTCGGATCGGAAACCAGGGCCGCCCGGGACCCCCTCACGAACCGTTCTTCTTCTTGCTGCCCCATCAGATATGGATGGCATGCCCAACGGCTGCGTGCGCGGCCTCGGCGACAGCCTCCGAGAGTGTCGGATGGGCATGAATGGTGCGAAACAGCTCCTCCGTCGTCGACTCGACCTGAAGCGCGACACAGGCCTCGGCAATCAAGTCTGTGGCGTGCCGACCGAGGATATGGACTCCCAGGAGCTCATCGTAACGGGTCTCACGAACCACCTTGACGAAACCCTCGGTGTGCCCTTCGATCGCTGCCTTGGCCAGCGCGGTAAACGGGAACTTGCCCGTTGCGACATCGTAGCCACGCTCCGTTGCCTGCGCTTCGGTCAAGCCGACGCTGGCCACTTCCGGCTCGCAGTACGTGACGGCGGGGATGCGGTCATAGTCGATCGGCCGGACCTGTTCGCCCGCCACATGCTCGACGGCCAGAATTCCCTCCGCGGATGCGACATGAGCCAGCCAGGGTGTGTCGACGACATCGCCGATGGCATAGATATGAGGGACATCGGTCTGCATGAGCTCGTTGACCTCGATATAGCCCCGATGGACACGAACACCCAGGGCTTCGAGACCCAGCTCCGACGTCACGGGCGCTCGCCCGACGGCCACCAACAAGATCTCGGCCGCCAAGTTCTCGACGTTCCCACCTTCCTTCTCCACCTCGAGCTCGAGACCGTCTTCCGTCGGAACGACCTGCTTCAGCCGACTGCCGGTGTGAATCTTGACGCCTCTCTTCTTCAGCGATCGCTGCAGCTGCTTCGAGATCTCCTCGTCTTCGAGTGGCAGCACCCGGGGCAGCATCTCGACCAGCGTGACGTCCGACCCGAAGGAATTGAAGATCGAGGCGAACTCGCAACCCACGGCTCCGGCGCCCAGGACCACCATCGAGGCCGGAACTCGTGACAGCTCCAGAACATCGTCCGAGCTCAGCACACGCTTGCCGTCCGTGGCGACAAAGGGCAGCTGACGTGGAACCGAGCCAGTGGCGATCACAATGTGGCTGGCTCCGTACGTCGTCGTGCCGTCCTCGCTCGCCACCTCGACCTCGTGGCTACCGACCACCCTTCCCCTGCCCCGGACTCCCTCGACGCCGTACTTCTTGAAAAGGTACTCGATTCCCTTGGCGCTCTTGTCCACGACCTGTCGTTTGAAGCCCTGGGCCTTGTCCAGGTCCAGGCTCGGGGAGGCCACCTCGATACCGAATCTCTCCGAGGCTCGAATCTCGTCGAGCATGCCGGCAGTGCGAAGTAGGGCCTTGGTCGGAATGCAGCCTCGATGGAGGCAGGTTCCACCGAACTTCGGGTCCTTCTCCACCACGGTGACCGCGAGACCCAGCTGTGCGGCCCGGATCGCTGCGACATAGCCGCCCGGACCACTACCTATGATGACGAGATCGCGTTGTTCAGACATGGTCTTCCCCGTGACCGACTCGAGTTCTCCGACCCGTCAGGCGACGGTGATGTC
>JARFQS010000030.1 GCA_029287645.1 Thermoanaerobaculia bacterium
TTGACGATGATTTCTGGGCCCACGCCGGCAGGATCACCCTGCGTCAGGGCCACAATTGAAAGTTCAGCCAGAACGTCGCCCTCGCCTCTTGAGCTCCTCTTCCTTGAACATGTAGCGGATCTGGTGCTTGAAGATCAGCAGGTTCGGCTCATTGTGGCGATGGAACTTGATGGAGCCCTTGTCGTACCACTCGATCCAACCGCGAAGCTCTTCCCCGCCGACGAGTATCAGCACCATGGGGGTCCGGGCGGCCATCTGTTTCAGGTAGTAGAACTCCTCGGCGTTGGTCTGCTCGGGTGGCGCCTGCTTGCGTCGAACGGAACGGGCCTGCCCGTCCTTCTTGAAATCCGAGGTGCCCGGTCTGATGAGCTTTCGATTGGTCATGATCGGGGGTTCTCGCTGGGCCGGTTGGCCTTCTTCTTGGGTAACGCCTGGTACTGGTCGTCCTCGTAGGCCAGGCAGCACAGGAGGCGCCCGCACTGGCCGGAGATCTTCGAGGGATTGAGACTGAGGCTCTGGCGCTTGGCCATCTGGATCGAGATGGGTCTGAAGTCCTGCAACCAGGTGGAGCAGCACAGCGTGCGTCCGCAGACCCCGATGCCGCCGATCAGTCCCGCTTCGTCCCGCGCACCGACCTGCATCATCTTGATCCTGGCTGAGAAGCGGCGTGAGATCTCACGCACCAGCTTGCGAAAGTCGATCCTTCCCTCGGCCGTGAAGTAGACCACGGCCTTCGACCCGTCGAGAGCGAAATCGACCTTGGAGACCTTCATCTCGAGCCCCAGGTTCTTCGCCCGCTCGCGGCAGAACCGCTTGGCGGCGAAGTCGTTCTCGAGCTTCTTCTCGAAGGCCATCTCGTCGTTGTCGTTGGCTCGACGCATGATCCGGCGAGCCGAGACCTTCTGGCACGGCTTGAAGACCGGCATCGGCGACTGCTCGACCTTTCCCAGAGCTGGTCCTGGATCGAGGTCCACGACGACCCGCTCGTCCTTGTAGAAGATCTCGTTGCCCGTGGTGCAGAGAGTCAGGTTGGACTCCTCGCCGACGCGCACGCCGACGTAGTTACCCTCCACACTCGTGGACATCCCCTTGTAGGAGCATCCCTGGCAAGCTGACATATTCACGCCACCCCTTCGACACGCAAAACAGATACCAGGCCGGCAGGGTCGAAATCCATATCAGAATCCCGTATTCCCTTGAAATTCCAAGGGATAGTCCGGTACCTGTTGTCGTAGCTCTGGCAGTCGAATGCCATTATGGCAACGCCATGGAACCGTGTCAACGCGATCCCGATTCGATGCCTCGATGGCTGTGGAATGCCCTTCAGCTCTCTCGCGTGAGGACCCGCCTACCGATGTCTCGCCGCAGAACCTTGCTGGGCCAGTGGATCCTGGAGGCCGCTTCATAGGCTTGCCTGAGAGCGCCTTTCAGGTCGGAGCCGGAGCCGCAGACATTGAGGACCCGCCCTCCGGAAGCGACCAGCTTGCCCTCTTTCATCGCCGTGCCGGCATGGAAGACCTCAGCACCCTCGAGCTCTCGAGCCGCCGAGATGCCGCTGATGGACTCTCCCTTGATCGGGTCGCCCGGATAGCCGGCGCTCGCCAGCACGATGCAAGCCGTGGCCGCCTTCCGGAAGTGGAGCCGGGAGACCTCGAACCTGCCGCTGGCCCCGGACGCCAGGACCGGCAGCAGGTCGTCCTCCAATCGCATGAAGAGGGGCTGAGCCTCCGGATCGCCGAAGCGGACGTTGTACTCCAGGACTTTCGGACCGTCGTCGGTCAACATGAGGCCGGCGTAGAGGACGCCCACGAAGGGCCTGCCCTCCGCAGCCATCCCGGAAATCGTCGGTCGCATCACGTTCTCCAAGACTCCCGAAGCGCTCTCGGCAGACAGCACGCCTGACGGGCTGTGTGCTCCCATGCCGCCGGTGTTGGGTCCGGTATCGTCCTCGCCAATGCGTTTGTAGTCCTTGCTGGTGGCGAAGTTCAGAAGTCGTTCTCCATCGCTCAGCGCAATGAAGGACAGCTCTTCGCCTTCCAGGCATTCCTCGACGACGACACGGTCCGCTGCCCGGCCGAAGCGCCGGTCTTCGAAGAGCATCTTCAAAGCGTCATCCGCTTCTTCCTGATTGCCGACGATCAGGACACCCTTGCCGGCCGCCAAACCATCCGCCTTGAGAACGACCGGAAATCCGAATTTGCCCATCGCCTCACGGGCTTCATTCGCATCGTGCACGACCGCGAAGGCCGCCGTGGGAATCACATGGCGGGCCATGAACTCCTTGGCGAACACCTTGCTGCCCTCGAGCTCGGCCGCTCCCTGCCTGGGCCCGAACACCGCTATGCCGCGCTCGTCGAGCTCGTCGGCCAACCCCAGAGTGAGGGGCAGCTCCGGGCCGACCACGGTCAGGTCGATATTCATCTCCTGAGCGAAGTCGGCCAGCTTCTGTATCTCGTCCGGAGCGATGGGAACCAGGTCTGCGACCTCCGCGATACCGGGATTCCCTGGAGCACAGTAGAGCTCCGTCAGCAGCGGGCTCTGACGCAGCTTCCAGCACAGGGCGTGCTCTCGACCTCCACTGCCGACGACGAGTACTCTCATGGTTCACCTCGTTCAGTTTCGCGATGATCACCCTCTGTGGCGACCGGCCACTGAAGGATAGCCTGTTCCACTTCATCGATCACGTAGTCCGGTGTCGATGCCCCTGCGGTGAGCCCGACGGTTCCGACACCGTCGAACCACTCGCGCTGCAGATC
>JARFQS010000038.1 GCA_029287645.1 Thermoanaerobaculia bacterium
CGCTCAGCTCGAGCTCCGTCCGAAGTTGCTTGCCAACTTGGCGAGATCGTCGCCGTCGACCGCACCGTCGTTGTTCGTATCTGCCAGGGAGCTGTATCGCGAGTCTCCCCGTCTCGAGCCGAAGCTCAGACCCAGCAGCGAGAGATCGAAGCCGTTGACCCGGCAGTCTCCGTCGACATCCCCCTTGAGGACCTTCGCTCCTCCGACGTCGTACTCGCCCATGATCCGGTTTGTGACGTTGGCTGGTGCCGCGGTGTCCTCCGAGCGAACGGCGATTCGACCGGCGCACTGAATGTCGCTCTTCTTGACCCGGTAGGACAGGGTAACCCTCTTGCCGCTTCCCGAGACGTTCGTGGGCACTTTTCGCCCGTTGATCGTGAAGTACGTGGCAGACTTCCGGACGCTGCTGGTGGATTCGTGGAGCTTGGCCCACAGCAGGTCATTCGCATTGAGTCTCGATCCCGAGCCTGACTTGTTGAAGCCGCTGTCGACGGGTGCTAGCTTGTCGATGCCGAGGATCTTGTCCGAGAGGATCTCGGCCAGCAACTGGAACCCAGCGGAGTTTGGATGCCCCACCGGGTCGTTCCGGTTCTGGTAGTAGTACTGGTTGAAGAGCGGAGCGCCGATGTCGGTAAAGACGGCGTAGGGCTCCGCAGTGGGTCTCGAGCTCGTGCCGATGTCTCGGACACCGACCACGTAGTTGAAGGTCACGCGGTTGCTGGAGTCGCTGTCGGCCCAGGGTGGGCGGGGGATGATTGTCGCGTTGATCAGGCTCAGTCCCCTGCTCATGACCTTGCGTCCCATCTGATCGAAGTCGTTGACCACACTCTCCATCGAGTACTCGCCGCCGGCGATCCTGTTGATGTCGTTGGTACCCTCCATGAGGATCACGGTGTCGGCCGACGTCTCCGCTTCGAGAACCGAGTCGAGGCGAGTCAGTCCTTGAGAGACCCTCTCGCCACCGCGCCCGTAGTTGTGGACGACGGCTTCCGTTCTTCCGGCCTCTCGGAGCAGCGACTGGAGACGCGCCGGGTAACCGCCCAGATTCTCCTCGTCGAAGGGTTCGTCACCCCTGGTGATGCTATCTCCGAAGGCGATGACCTCCTGCGCCGCAGCGGGGGAAACAACGCCCATGATGCCGGCCATCGTCAGTGTGGCGAAGCGAGCTGTAAGCCTCATCTGTCCGCTCCCCACAGTGCCGTCGTTTCGCGGATCGATGGTGAGCGCAAGCCCACCTGGTACGAGCTGGTCCAGGTCAGGACGGGCATCTCATCCCCGGGCCCCGGCAATGAGGCTCGACGGCCGACACGGCCCGAAGGTTGAATCTCCAGCACCGACCACGTGGCCGTCGAGGCGGAGTTGAAGAGAAGGTAGGTTCGTCCTCCCGAAGTGGTGAGCTGCGGATCGACCGACCCTCTGTCGCCCACGGTCTGTGGTGCTCCCCAGCGGGACCCTTCGAACCGTGAGATCGTCAGGCGATAATCGTTGCCATCGAAGCGGCTCCAGGCCACGAGGGCTCCAGTGCGAGTCGCGATGAGCTCGGGAGTGATGTCGGGCCAGTTGTTGTTACCGGTGAGGCGTGTGGGAGAGGTCCAGTTCGTCCCTTGTTTCTGACTCCAGTAGATGTCGTCATCGTGGCCGTCGAAGGCTGCCCACACCAGGAGCCACGAGCCATCGGCCAGGACCGTGCTGGTGAGACCGGTTTGACTTCCCTTGATCGGCAGAGAGACCACTTCGACCGGTTCCCACTCGCTCCCAGTCCAATTTGCGCTTCTCACGGACAAGGAGCCGGGTTCGCGGCCTTCGAGCCAGGCGAGCCCTCCCAACTCGTCCTTTTCGATCATCAGTCGAGGTTGCAGGCGCATGCGCTCTGTCTGGGAAGCCGGATCAGGAATGCGTTGCAGGCCGGAAGCGCTCTGCTCGAGAACCACGATCCTCTTCTTCTTGTCGGTGGTATGGGTGCCCGCTGCCGCCCAGCCCGCCCCTGTCTCGGCAAAGTCCGTCAGGATCTCCTGGCTGCGAAGCCGCAGTTGCTTCCTGCGACCTCCAGGCTGCTCGACTGTGGCTCGACCCTGCGAGGAGACGAGGATCCATCCCTGTTCATTGCTGGTTGGTTGCAGGATTCGGGTACCTTGCCCCGTGAGGAGAGAAGGACCTGCCATGGCCAGGATCAGGGTCAGAAAGAGGCGCCTCGAACGCATGACACGGCAGATCCTAAGCGGCCCTCAGGTCAGTGTCAATCGACGAGACAGCGGAGGGGACCGGCTTGCCGAGAAGCCTAGTCGCGCCTATCATGCAGCCCATGAGGGCGGCAATCCTGGCGGTGGGCTCCGAGCTTCTGGGCCCCGATCGGATCGAATCCAATTCTCTATTGCTGGCGCAGACCCTGCGCCGCTACGGTGTGAGTCTGGTCAGGAAGTCGATTGTCGGCGATATCGAGGAAGAGATCGGTCAGGAGTTGTCGACTCTTCTTCGGGATGCGGACGTGGTCTTGGTTTGCGGGGGGCTGGGTCCGACGGCCGACGACGTGACGCGCGAAGGCGTGGCACGAGCTTTGGGGCGGCGTCTGCTGGAGGATCCCGAACAACTCGAAGTGCTGCAAGAGAAGTTCGCGCGTTTCGGCGCGAGGATGGCGTCCACGAACCTCAAGCAGGCCGAGGTGATCGAGGGTGCCAGGGTGCTTCCCAATCCGCGTGGCTCGGCACCTGGGCAGATGGTGGAAAAGGAGGGCAAGGCGGTCTTTCTCTTCCCCGGTGTGCCGAGGGAGCTCGAAGGGCTATCACGGTCGGAGCTCGAGCCGTGGTTGGAGGCGAAGAGCGATGGGGAGGAGTTGGAAACCCGGATCCTGCGCGTCGCCTGCGTCGGGGAATCGACACTGGAGGAGAGGATCCTCCCGGCCTACACCGAATTTGGTAGAGAGGCCCTCTCGGTTCTGGCCTCGGTCGGAGAGATCC
>JARFQS010000087.1 GCA_029287645.1 Thermoanaerobaculia bacterium
GGCGAGGACCGATCACCCAGAGGGTGAGCCGCGACGTGGATCTGGGCCAGCTGCCCGTGATCACCTCCTGGCCCGACGATGGCGGCCCGTTCCTCACCCTGCCGCTGGTCTTCACCGAGCATCCGAAGGGCGTCGGCCACAACCTCGGCATGTACCGGATGCAGGTCCACGATCGCCGCTCGACCGGGATGCACTGGCAGATCGGCAAAGGGGGCGGCTTCCACTACGCCGTGGCGGAGGAATTGCAGCAGCCTCTGCCCGCCACGGTCTACCTGGGAGGTCCTCCTGCCCTGATCCTCGCCGCGGTGGCACCCCTGCCCGAGAATGTCCCCGAGCTCATGCTGGCCTCGCTGATCGCCGGTCGCAAGCTGAGGGTCTGCGCCGGCCCCGACGACCGAAGCCTGCTGGCAGATTGCGAGTTCGCCCTGGGAGGCCGCGTTCCCGAGGGTCTGCGTCGAACGGAAGGTCCGTTCGGTGATCACTATGGCTACTATTCTCTGGCCCACCCGTACCCGGTCTTCGAAGTCGAGTGGATGGCCTGCCGGGAAGACGCGATCTACCCTGCGACCGTGGTCGGCAAGCCCCGGCAGGAAGACTTCTTCATCGGAGACCTGCTTCAAGAGCTGCTCTCTCCACTGTTCCCGCTGGTGATGCCTGGGGTGATCGACCTCTGGTCCTATGGGGAGACCGGCTACCATTCGCTGGCCGCGGCCGTCGTCAAGGAGCGCTACAAGCGCGAGGCCATGGCCAGCGCCTTTCGGATTCTCGGAGAGAGTCAACTGTCGCTGACCAAGTTCCTGCTGGTGACCGACAAGAGAGTCGATCTGTTGGACTTCAAGGCCACTCTCGAACACGTCCTGGAGCGCACTCGCCCCGAAACCGACCTCTTCGTTCTCAGCAACCTATCCATGGACACGCTGGACTATTCCGGTCCACGCGTCAACGAGGGCTCGAAGGGGGTCTGGCTCGGGCTGGGCGAACCGGTAAGGCAGCTGCCCAGGGAATTCGAGGCGTCGACGCTGCCGATCGGGGTCAGCGAAGTCAGTGTCTTCTGCCCTGGCTGCCTGGTGATTGGCGGCCCGAGGCAAGATGAGGAAGCCGACGCCGGATCGCGTCTGGCGGGAGAAGAGGTGTTTCGAGACTGGCCCCTGTTGGTGTTGACTGACGAGCCGGGTCGTGCAGCCGCCAGCTCGATGAACTTCCTGTGGACCACCTTCACCCGTTTCGAGCCCGCAGCCGATATCCACGCGGCCGAGAGCGGGGTGGTTCGCAACCACGTAGCCTATAGCTCACCCATCCTTATCGACGCTCGCCGCAAGGCGGAGTTTCCAGAAGAGCTGTTCTGTTCTCCCGAGATCGCCGAGAAGGTGACGCAGCGATGGAAAGAGTACTTTCCCCAGGGCCGGATCGAGATGGGGGATTCGGACCGGGGCCACCTGGATTGATGGCGACGGAGGAGTCATGAACCTGGAGCTAGAGGGGAAGGTGGCACTGGTTACCGGAGGCAGCCGTGGCCTGGGACGGGCCATAGCCCTGCGACTGGCTGAAGAGGGTTGCGGGCTCGGCATCTGCGCGAGGGGCGAGGAGGCTCTCCATGAGGTGGCGGAGGAGGTGCGAGGGATGGGCCGGCCGGTCTACCATCAGGCACTCGACGTCACCGAGGCCCAAGGTGCAGGTGCCTTCGTCGAGCAGGCCGCGCAGGAGCTCGGTGGAATCGACATTCTGGTCAACAACGTGGGTGGGAACCGCCGGGTTGCCTTTGCCGAGTCCAGCGATCGGGACTGGCAGGAGATTCTCGAAGTCAATTTCCACTCCCACGTGAGAGTCAGTCGGGCGGTCGTGCCGCATCTCAGGCAGCGACCTGCGGGCGTCATCCTCTTCATCGCTTCCATCTTCGGTCGCGAGGCGGGTGGCCCCGGGTTGTCGATCTACAACACGACCAAGTCAGCCCTCATCAGTCTGGCCAAGATCATGGCCCTGGAGCTGGCCCCGGAGGGCATCCGGGTCAATAGCATTGCGCCCGGCTCGATCCGCTTCCCAGGTGGTAGCTGGGATCGGCGATGTCGCGAGGATCCGGAGGGCATGGCCGAGTTCATTCGCGCCAATCTGCCTCTGGGTCGGTTCGGTACGGCCGAAGAGCTCGCCGACGTCGTGGCATTCCTCGCCTCACCCCGCGCGAGCCTGGTCACGGGCGCCTGCCTCAACATTGATGGCGGACAATCCCACTCGCTGATCTAGGCGAAGCTGATCAAGTTGACTTGGAGCTTGCGCGCCAGATCAGCCGTCGGCCCCCACTGCACGAGGACCGGGCTCTGGTAGGTACCCTGGACAATGGAGGGGCCCCGGCCACCGTCGCTCACCAGCAGGCTGATCGACCGCTTCATGCGAAGGAACTTGCGTGCCGGTCCGGCCATGAAACGGGCGATGAGGTGCTCGAACCGGGACTCGCTGATCCCAGTGGCGTCCAACACCTCGTTGAGAACTCGCACCAGGTCATAGCTCGCATAGTCCCGGGTCTTGCTCAGGACCCGGCGGGGATCCTTGACGAAGCTCCGTCCCTGCCGTGCCATGAAGCGCAGCGGATCCTCGAGAACCTCGGCCAGGTCGTGACGCATGAGGAGGGTCTCGTACTCGTTCACCGTCAGCCCGCTGAGGGTTTCGTTGGCATCCAGAGACACGTCGATGCGCCCCTTCTCGATGCCATGTCTGCGCACCATTCGATCGATGCGCTCGAAGAACCCGATGCTCGGGTCTCGCAGGTTCACGGAATCGATCGGATGCCTGGAGACCGGTACGGAGAACTCGAGGCTGTCGACCTCATCCTCGCGGTTGTAGGCCAGAGCGGTGGTGCGGCGTTGCCGTACGCCGTGCTCGTGGACACCGTCCAGATCGATGAAATGGGCCGC
>JARFQS010000122.1 GCA_029287645.1 Thermoanaerobaculia bacterium
GGCCGAGACTTGGTTGGAGAGCTCCCAACTGAGAGACAGACCAGCGACGGTGTTGGTGCTGGTTCCAACGAAATTGTACCCCGACGTAGGCTCGTGCAAGGCGAAGAGTTGTAAATTGAAGGCGGGGAAGATTCTCTCGAAAAGGAAATTGCCGGAGAAGCCGGACCTCGTATCGCTTTGCCCCGGTTCTACAGGCACGCTTCGGTCGAACTCACCTCGGAACGCACCCAATCTCACGTCGAGCTGATTCCGCCTGCTGGGCTTGTGAAGGAAGGTCAGCTCCAGGCGTTGAACCTGTTCCGTTCCGGAGATGTCGAGATCGAACTGATTGAAACGGACTGCGACGCCAACGTTCGTTCGCGCTGACACAGCTCTACCGACTCGACCCACCAGCCCGATGGTTGTGCGGTCCTCCGGGATATAGACATCTGGATCCTGCTCGATGTCCTCGATGGAGGAGTAGTTCAGAGCCTCGTAGTACACATTGGCTCCCCAGTTCCACTTTCCGGAGAACCGGTGCGAGAACCCGAAGTCGATGCGACCCTGTTCCCGGGTGTTTCTCGGGGTCAAAACCAGGTCGGGCCCGGTGTCACTGTTTGGAATTCCCTGATCCTGCCCCCTGTAGTACGAGGTGGACAGGTTGGTCGACAAAGACTCACTGGGAGTCGAGTCCAGCCGGAACAACAGAGAATGGGTCAGGTTGCTGAGCGAATCCAGCGAGTCGTACGCTTGGTAGGAAGGCCGGTAGGTGAACTCAGCGGTGTTCCTGGGTGCCTCACGTTTCAACGGCAACACCAAGGCGAGGGCTGTGTAGGAGTCGGAGACAGCCGTCTCTTCCGATGTGAAGAGGGCGTTGCTTGTGTAGACTTGAGAAAGCTCGAGTGCCGGATTGAAGGACACGACGCCGGCACCGGAAGCCTGTGGAAGCATGGTGCAGACGGCAGCCACCATCAGCGCCATTCGAGTGTTCCGATTCACGCTCGGATTTGGACATGAACCTGGATTGAAGTCAAGAGATGTCGGGTTTGTCTATATTTCTATTTCCCCATCTGCAAGACGAGACTCTGGTTGATGGGATAGCCTTTTGCCTGGCCTAATCAGAAAGTGAGGCTCCAGAAGTGACCAACAACAGACTGAAGAGCACGGCGTTCGCGGTAACCGTCCTGTTGGGCACACTGCTGCTGGCAGGGTCAGTGACTGTGCGGGCGCAGGATCAGGATGCGGACACTTCGAGTGTCGATGACGGGGTTTTCGCTCAGGACTACCGAATCGGCGTCAGCGATGTGCTGAGCATCTCGGTTTGGAATCAAGAGGCGCTCAGCGCCACGATGCCGGTGCGCCCAGACGGACGGATCGCGGTTCCACTCCTGGGCGAGATCGAGGCCGCAGGCCGTACCCCCGCGGAGGTACAAGCCGAGTTGGCCATAGGCTACGAGAAGTATGTGACCGCTCCAGCGGTGTCTCTGGTGATCACCGAGATCAACTCGCGGAGAGTATTCGTACTGGGCGAGGTTCAAGAACCCGGGGTCTTCGACATTCTCACTCCGACCACACTCCTTCAAGCCCTGGCCATGGCAGGCAGCTTCACGGAGTTCGCCAAGAAGGACGAGGTCGTCGTAGTGAGGCATGAAGGGGGTACCAACCAGAGGCTCCAGGTGAGCGTCAAGGCGATTACCTCCGGCAAGAACCCGGCCGACAATCTACTGCTCTTGCCGGGCGATACGATCTACGTTCCCTAGGTATCGGCAGCGGCGAAGAGAAATCGCCACTCCTGGCGCGGCGCTCGCCTCGCTGGCCCGATCTCGACCACTCTCGCTGGCCCGATCTCGACCACTCGGGACCAGGAGAAATCCATAGCAAAGTACCAATAGGATTGACTTCTCTCGCGCACCGGGGTACTACTTAGTCAGGAGAGAAATTGTTGCCACCCAAGGGCATCCCTGGGCCTTTCTCGGGGGATTCAGGTCACAGGGAGTCTGACTCTTTCGACTCAGGCCGCTAGGGTGAGAACTCGTTGATGTTGGCTTTGGCAGTGCTGGGCCATTCGTGAAAGGGGACAGCGTGATAGATGTTGTGGAGAGGGTGCGCCCATGAACTTCCCAGAGACGTTCGACGGATTTGTGCGGCTCCTCTGGAAAAGGAAGTTCTGGGTCATTGTTCCGGTGATCCTGGGTGCGATCGGCTCGCTGGCAGCTCTCAAGGTGATCCCTAAGTCCTATCGGGCGAGCACCATGATTCTCGTCGAGTCTCAGAAGATCCCCACGGCGTATGTTCGACCGACAGTCACGACTTCGGTCGGCGAACGTCTGCGGACGATCGAGCAGCAGATCAAAAACCGAGAAAACCTGGAGCGGATCATCGAGGAGATGGGTCTCTATCAGCAGGAGCTCGCCATATTTGGTAGCGACAAAGCCCTGCAACTGGCCCGCCGCAACCTCGAGCTCTCCGTTCTGGGTAGCTCTGTCTTCCGGATCTACTTCACCTCGAGGGATCGAGTGAAGGCGGCCGACACCGCCAACCGGGTGGCGGAGTTGTTCATTCAGGAGAATTTGAAGCGCCGAGCCGACGAAGCTCGTAACACCTCCTCCTTTCTCGAGGACGAGCTGGGCCAGGTCCAGCAGCAGCTAGAGGAACAAGAGGGTTTGGTGGCCCAGTATCGCCTCAGGCATGCCGGCAGGCTGCCCGCTGATCGGCAGGGCAACCTGCAAGCCATCAACCAGCTGCAGCGGCGACTCGAGATCAACATGGACTCGATCGACAAGGCCGAGCTGAGGAAGCTGGTTCTGGAGCGCGAGGTCGACAACCTCCGCCGGGAGCAACCGACGGTCGAGGTTGCGGCACAGGTCGGCCGGCTCGAAAAGGCGCGGGAGGAGTTGATCAAGCTGCGGTCGGAGTTTACGGATCAACATCCGGACGTCATCCGACTACTACGGGAGATTGAACGACTGGAGAAAGAGGAACCGCCTGGCGAGGGAAGCGCTTCTTCCACGGATCGCGTGGAGAATCGGCAACTCAAGGCCCGTGAGGCGGAGCTGGCTTCCCTCGAGCTCGACATCCAGCGACTGCAGACGGATCAGCAGGACATCGTCGCCGGTTTGACTCGGTACCAGGCCAACCTCGAGGCGATTCCGAAAGTCGAGCAGGAGCTTCTCCAGCTGACCCGTGACTACGACCATCTCCAAGACAGCTATGACTCGCTGCTGACGAAACGCATCGAAGCCAGACTGGCGGAGAATCTGGAGCAGAAGAGACAGAGCGAGCAGTTCACGATTCTCGAGAAGGCCATTCCGCCGGCCAGCCCCTTCCAACCGAATCCACTCGTCGTGTTGCTCATCGGCTTCGGGTTGGGAGGAGGTCTGGGCCTGGCCGGGGCTTTCCTGCGAGAGCAGGTGGACCAGACTTTCAGGGATGTGGCCTCGTTGCAGGAGGCCTTCCCGCGGGTGCCCGTTCTGGGCGTCTGTCACCGAATCGATCCTGAGAAGCGAGTGGTCACCGACGCCGAGGAGGAGAAGTAGACCGCCTGAGGAAAGGTGAACTAGAGGCGCCCAAGAAGCAAGATGGGAGCAAGAAACGGCTCAGCGTCTGGGCGAAGCTAAAGCCCGATACGCCTGTCGTGACTTCGGCCGAGGGACAGCTGACACTCTCCGCTGAGGAGTATCGCAAGATCGCGGTTCAGATCGAGCAGGGCTTCCTCTCGGGTTCCGAAGGGAAGATCCTGGCAGTCACCGGCCCAGAACCGCAATGCGGCAAGACCCTGCTCTCTCTGAACCTGTCGCTGATCCTCGCCCGACGGGGAGAACGGCGTGTCGTGCTTGTCGAAGCCGATCTGTTTCGCCCCAGCCTTCGGAAGTACCTCGAGATCGAAGATGGAATCGAGGGGCTCGGTGACATCTTGAAGCGGAATACTCAGATCGATCAAGCGATCGTCTCGGTGTGGGCGGCCGGTTTCGATGTCATCTTCAGCGGCCAGACCGGAGATCTGAGCGATGTGATGACCGGGGAGGCCCTGGCACGGCTCGGTTCCGAGCTGCGCTCCGACTACGAGCTCATCATCGTGGATTGTCCGCCCGTGACGCTGGCGGCTGGGCGCACACTGGCCGGTTGGGCCGATCGATCGGTAGTGGTGGCACGCGCCGGACAGACGCGTAGAGGCGCCGTCGAGGACTCCCTCAAGATTCTCGGGCCAGACAAGACATTTGGGCTGGTTCTCAACGATGTCAAGAGGAACCCACGATCGGGATACAGCAGCTATGGGGGCTACTACTCGGCTTGATCATGAGAACCCGGGAGCTACGGCGGTTTAGAGATCCTGATTCCGACCAAGGCACCGAAGTGCCGAGTTGATCTGCAGCGCAAGACACTGCAATGATCAGATTCTTCCACCGATACTGGTCGATTCCGGCCGTCGCCTCAGTCTTGGTGGAGTCGCTTCTCCTGATGGGGAGCGTCTGGTTCGCTTTCGTCCTTCGCTTTCGAGGCGACCTGTCGATCGGAGGCTTCACCTCCTATCAGTTCGTGCTCCGGGCCTGGCTGTTCGCGACTGTCGTCCAGTTGGCCTTCTATCTCGGCGGTGTCTACGATTTCAAGAACCACCTCAGCCTCCGTGAGCTCAACATCCGCCTGTGGCGCTCCTTCGCAGTCGGGGCAGCGACTCTCTTCGCCATCTACTACCTGTTTCCGAGTCTCTTCATGGGGCGTGGACTCTTCGCCTTGTCGCTGTTCTTCGGCCTCACCACGGTCACCTGCTGGCGACTGGCTCTACTC
>JARFQS010000050.1 GCA_029287645.1 Thermoanaerobaculia bacterium
CACGATGTGACGGAGCGGAAGTGGGCGGAGAAGGGTCTCGAGGCGGGCGTCGATGGGCTGATCGCCGTCAACAACCGCGCCGGCGGCCATGCCGGGGCCAGGGACTCGCGGCAGCTGCTGGACGAGCTCGGAGACTTCGAGGTGCCGGTGGTCTGCGCCGGTGGTGTCGGAGACGCTGGGACCTTCCAGCGAGCCTTGCAGGCGGGCTATGCGGGTGTCCAGATGGGAACACGCTTCATCGCCACGCCAGAATGTAGTGCGAGTGACGACTACAAGAATGCCATCGTCAGGGCGAAGGCGGAGGATATTGTCCTCACGGAGCGCATGACGGGAGTGCCCGTGTCGGTGATTCGGACTCCCTACCTGGAGAAGGTCGGGACCCGTGCCGGTCCGGTGGCGCGCTGGCTGCTGCGCGGCCGCAAGACCAAGCACTGGATGCGCATGATCTATTCGCTACAGGCGCTGAGGAGCCTGAAGCGGTCGTCGATCCGCGCCTTCTCCTACCGGGACTATCTGCAGGCTGGCAAGAGCGTCGAGGGCATCGAGGCGATCGAGCCGGCCGGGCGCATCGTGGAGCGCTTTGCGGACGCGGTGGTGCGACCGACACCCAGCCACTGAGGACTCGGGATCGTTCATTTCCTCTCAGAGATCGCGCTGAAGGACATCCCGTCGGGCTCTTGTCCGGCCCGCCAGAGGTCCTTGACTTCGAGATCGGTGGTGTCGACGACGACCACCGCGTCGGCCTGTGTCGCCGCTACCCAGGCGTACTCTCCACCCGGTTCGATAACCAGGCCAACGGGTACGGGGCTCTCACCGAAGCTGTCGCCGAAGAGTCGAGTGCTGGCGTCGGGCACGGTGCTGAGATCCAGCTTTCGCCGCGTCAGCTCCCTTCGGCTCTCGACATCGAAGACCACCACCTCGCCAGCTCGCGCTACCGAGACCAGGGCTCTTGCCCCATCTGGAGTAATGGCCACCCGGATGGGAAACCCGGCGCACGAGACCGTCTCGACGATCTCCAGGCTCTGGGGATCGACGATGCTGATCGTGTCTGCGGCTCGATTGGTGATCCACACTTCACCGCCGTCTGGGGTTACGGCTATTCCCTCGGCCCCCTCGCCGGTTTCGATGTCGGTGAGCTTCGTGCCAGAGACCAGGTCGATCGCGGTGACCGACCCGGAACCGATATTCGCGACGAACGCCCTGCCACCATCGGGCGTCGTGGCGACCATGTGGGAGATCTCCTGGTCGGTCGGGATCTGTTGGGCGACAGTCCCAGCGTCGACGTCGACCACGAGAAGATGCGCGCTTCCCTCGGTCGTCACGGCGACGCGATTCTCGCCGACCCAGGACAACCCGTGGGGTCGGGAGTGCTCTCCCAGGTCGATGGTGCGGAGAACCGATGCGGCGGACACATCGATAATCGTCAGGCTGGATCCGGGCTCGTCCCGATCTCCGTAGTTGCTGATGACGGCCAGGGAACCGTCCGGTGAGGTCTCGATCTCGTGAGGCGCCGCTCCGGTCGGCAGGGTCGCGATCGACTCTCCGGAGTCGACATCGATCAGATCTACCGTATTGTCGGTCTTGTTCGCAACGAGAAGTGTCTGAGCGTAGCTCGTGACCGGCACCAGAACCACGAGAGTCAGAAGAGTTGGCAGTAGGGATTTGAGGCGCATGAAGGGCTCCGTTTCAGTAGTCCTTTCGAAGGTCGGCTCGTGGCCGTGGGAGGTTCCCGAGACGCTGCGTCAGGGGGATCAATCCTAGCGTATCGTCCGTCTTGGTGGGGCTTCAGAAGGTCTCGGCAGGAGTGGTCGACAGGGGTGCGCTTCGGGGATCGCGAGCGGAGCGGAAATTCGGAGGGCAGGGTGGATTGTTGCTGAAGGAAGAGGAGGGACCCAATGAAGAGCTTGGTCGTCGCCTTTCTGCTAGCAGCCTCGCTTGTCCACGTCGTAGGTGCCGCTTCCGCCGGGAGTCACCAGAAGGCCCTGGAGCGAATGCTCCAGGAGATCGAAGCCGACACCGCACTCACGGCACGACAGACCGGCAGGAGCTCTTTGGATGACAGGGTCCTCGCGGCCATGGGTCGCGTACCTCGTCACGAGTTCGTCCCCTCCGAGCTTCGCCGATATGCGTACGACAATCGGCCTCTTCCGATCGGCTACGGCCAGACCATCTCGCAGCCGTACATCGTGGCCCTGATGACAGACCTCCTGGCCCTCAGTGAGGATGCACGGGTCCTGGAGATCGGCACGGGTTCGGGATACCAGGCTGCGGTGCTCGCAGAGCTGGGGGCTCGGGTCTTCACGATCGAGATCATCCCCGAGCTGGGGAGCGAGGTGACGGAAAGGTTCGCCCGGCTCGGGTACGACGAGGTCACGAGCCGTGTCGGTGATGGCTACTACGGTTGGGAGGAAGAGGGGCCGTTCGAGGCGATCATCGTCACTGCGGCGTCGCCGACGATTCCGCCGCCCCTGATCGCGCAGCTCGAGCCGGGGGGAGTCATGGTCATTCCGGTCGGGAGCCCGTTCTCCGTTCAGCAATTGACTCTCGTCGAGAAGGACGAGACCGGAGTCGTCCGAACGCGACAGGTGCTGCCGGTGGCATTTGTTCCACTGACAGGGGGCGGTCAGGACCGATCCACTGACGATCCATAGTTCCGATCGCACCCCTTCATGCCGCTTCGTATCTCCATTCTTGTCCTCTCGGCAGCGGCTATCGCCTACGAGGTCCTGCTCATTCGGCTGTTCTCCATTCTTCAATGGCAGCAGTTCGCTGCGATGGTGATCAGCCTGGCACTGCTGGGCTACGGAGCCAGCGGTACCGTCCTCTCCCTTGTCCGGGTGCGCCTGCTCGGAGCGGGGGTGTCGACTCCGGGGCGCACGCTGGTGATTGCCGCGGCCACGTTCGCGCCCTTGTCTCTGTGCGCCTTCCTGGTGGCTCAACGACTACCCTTCAATCCTCTGGCTCTGGTGTGGGATCCGTTGCAGATCCTGTGGCTGTTGCTCGTCTATCTGATATTGGCTGTTCCATTCTTCAGCGTGGGCTTCTCGGTCGGGCTCGCCTTGACGGTCTGGAAGGAGGAC
>JARFQS010000199.1 GCA_029287645.1 Thermoanaerobaculia bacterium
CTGGTGAGGTATAGGCCCCGGAACCGTCTGTGAAGACGCTCGCAATCCAGTCGCCGTTGGAATAGGAGATGTTGACCAGGACGCCCTCGATCCCGAGGGCCGTGTCGCTGTCGGTGATGGTGCCGGAGAAGGTACCCGTGGTGGCAGCAGCTGACAGCAGACCAGTCGAACACGTGAACAGGCTGACGAGAGCTACCCCGGTGCGTCTCATGGCAAAGTTCACCCTTTCTTCCCAGGCCGGCCTTCTCAAAGGAGTGCCCGCCGAAGGATGATCGAGCCCTGCACGAGGCAGGGAGACTGCGCCAATGGAGGCTTCGGTAGCCCGGCCGCCTACAGCCCATCGCAGGAGATGCGAGTAGCAGCCATTCAGGCAGAGGTCCGTGGCTTTGCGGCCCTGGCTCGCGCCAGGTGAGCCTTTGTCGAGCCTGTATCAAGTGTATTCGAAGGTCGTTGATGGTGCTACATGGATTCGCTGCTAGGCTTGCCGGGAATGCGAGTCTTGCCCTCTCTGATGATGGTCCTACTGGCGTTGTCCCTTCTGGACTGGGCAGGTGGGGCCAAGCTGTCATCTGTCCCAGCGGATGTCCTTCTGCGGCCCGCTGACGAGTTCTGGAACGAGCCGGCCCCCGAGCGCTTTCGAGTGCGCTTCGAGACGACGGAAGGCGACTTCGTCGTGGAGGCTCACAGGGAGTGGGCTCCGCTTGGTGCCGATCGTCTCTACAACCTCGTGAGGGCCGGTTTCTACGACGACAGCCGTTTCTTCCGCATTCGTGCTGGTTACATCGCGCAGTTCGGCATCGCTGGAGATCCGGAGGTCGCCACGGTCTGGAGAGAGCGGGCCTTCGACGACGATACGGTCCGCGAGACCAATACGAGGGGTCGCATCGCCTATGCGATGACGGGTCCCGACACGCGGACCACACAGCTCTATATCAATCTGGTCGACAACACCCATCTCGACGCTCAGGGCTTTGCACCGCTCGGCGAAGTGGTCGAGGGCATGGAGGTCGTGGACCGGCTCTACGCTGGATACGATGAGGGTGCTGGCGGTGGGATGAGGGGTGGCAAGCAGGGCAAGATCTTCAGTGAAGGCAATGCTCATCTGGACCGGGAGTTCCCGAATCTGTCGAAGCTCGAAAAAGCTGTCATCGAATAGGGAGGAGATATGAGTTCGGTATCGAGGTTCGAGTACATTGCGATGGCGGGACTGCTGTTCCTTGTTCTGGTAGCGACACCCTGGCAGCTCATGGGTGCCGAGTATCCGACGCCGCTGGAAGGCGACTACCAGATCCAGGACTTCGAGTTCGAGAGCGGGGAAGTTCTTCCCGAGCTCAACCTGCACTACACGACCATCGGAGAGCTACTGCGAGACAGCTCGGGTTCCGCCACGAATGCCGTGCTGATCATGCATGGCACCACCGGGTACGGTGGGGGTTTTCTCTCGGAGCGATTTGCAGGGGGGCTCTTCGGTCCTGGCCAGCTTCTCGATGCCGAGCGCTACTACATCATCCTGACCGATGCCATCGGGCATGGAAAGTCCAGTCGGCCGAGCGATGGCCTGCACATGGAGTTCCCCGAGTACAACTACGACGACATGGTTCGCGCGCAGTATCGACTTCTGACGGAGCACCTCGGGGTCGATCACCTGCGGTTGGTCATGGGGACGTCGATGGGCGGCATGCACACCTGGGTATGGGGCTACACCTATCCCGACTTCATGGACGCGCTGATGCCACTGGCCAGCCTGCCAGTGGAGATCGCAGGCCGCAACCGGATGATGCGCAAGATGATCATCGATTCCATCCGCGATGATCCCGGGTGGAACGGCGGCGAGTACACCGAGCAGCCGCCGGGTCTGATCTCGGCCATCCACCCCCTGATCTTCATGGTCAGCAGCCCGTTACAGTGGCAGAAGGAAGCGCCGACCCGTGAGGAGGCGGAGGAGTTCCTCGAGGCGAGAATTCAACGCTATGCGGCCGGCCTGGATGCCAACGACATGATCTACCAGTTCGACTCGTCGCGGGACTACGATCCTTCACCCCATCTCGAGAAGATCGTCGCTCCCCTCCTGGCCATCAACTCGGCCGACGACCAGGTCAATCCACCAGAGCTCGGAATCCTCGAGCGCGAGATCGAGCGGGTGCCTCGTGGGCGTGCCGTGGTGCTGCCGATCACCGACGAGACCCGCGGCCATGGAACCCACTCGATCCCGGCGATCTGGGGTCCCTACCTAGAAGAGCTGCTGGCCGAATTGGAGCCAGCGGGCTGAAGGAGAAGGAATTGTCCGATCAACTGGAAGCGAACAAGCAGACGGCGATGGCCCTCTACGACCTCATGTTCAATCAGTGCAAGCCTGTCGAGGCCGCCGAGAAGTACATTGGCGAGACCTATATCCAGCACAACCCGATCGTGGCCGACGGGAAGGAAGCGTTCATCGAGTACTTCGAGAAGATGGCGGCCGAGTATCCAGGCAAGCGGGTCCACTTCGTTCGGGCCATTGCGGAAGGCGACTACGTCGTGCTCCACTGCCGGCAGGAGTGGCCTGGTGATCAGGAGTACGCGGGGATCGACATCTTTCGGTTCGATTCCGACGGCAAAGTCGTCGAGCACTGGGACGTCCTTCAGGTCGTTCCGGAGACCGCGGCTCACGACAACGGCATGTTCTGAAACCTATGCGAATCTCCCAAAGGGTCGGTGTCACGTCGCTCGGCTTCTGCCTCTTGCCCCTGATCCTCGGCATGAGCTTTGGCCACCCATGGTCGGCCGCGGCCGAGGAGGGCCAGCCCAGACTGGTCGAGGAGACCGCTCCGGCTGTCCCTGCCGACCTCCATCTGGATCCCGTGGCTGCTCAGGCGCTGGCCTCTGATGGCCCGTCTTTCGAAGGAGCGCCGCCGGACAGCACATCGGCCGGGTCTTCGGGGCTCGAGTTCCAGGACGTCGCCGCCGAGGCTGGAGTGCGGTTCCGCTACACCTTCGGTGACTACGCCTACGACAATATTCTGGAATCGAGCGGCTCGGGCGTCACCTGGGTCGATCACGACCAGGACGGCGACCTGGATCTCTATCTGCTCAACGGTGTCTACCTCGAAGGCGTCAGTGACCCGAAGGGCAAGCGGTCTTTCGGAGAGGCGAGCGACCGCTTCTACTGCAACAACGGCGACGGAACCTTCGTCGACTGCACCGAACAGACAGGCCTGGGACACCGCGGGTGGAGCATGGGCGCAGTGGCAGGCGACTACGATGACGACGGCTACCCTGATCTCTTCCTGGCGAACTATGGGCCCAACCGACTCTTCCACAACAACGGCGATGGGACCTTCAGCGACGTCGCAGCAGAGGTAGGGCTCGTTGGTCCCAAAGAGCTCAACGACTTCGTCAAGTGGAGCGTCGGAGGCTCCTGGTTCGACTACGACCGTGACGGCGATCTCGACCTGGCAGTCTGCAACTTCCTGGCCTTTGATCCCCTCTACCTGCACCCAGGCAAGGAATGGGAGATGCCCGAACCGAAGGAGTACGCAGGGCAGGAGAGCAAGCTCTACGAACAGCGATCCGATGGCCGCTTCGAGGATGTGACCGAGAGCGCGGGTCTGAAGTATCCAGACTCGAAATGCATGGGTATTACCGTGCTCGATTTCGACCGGGACGGCCTCCTGGACATCTTCCAGGGCAACGACCACCAGGAGAACTTTCTGTTCAGGGCCAGAGGCGATGGCACGTACGAGGAGATGGGGCTGACCGCTGGCGTGGCCGTCAATGATGCCGGCCTGGGAACCGGCTCCATGCACGGCACGCCGGGTGACATCGACGGAGACGGTGACATCGATCTGTTGGTGGTGGATCTGCGCCACGGCAGTCTCTACAGAAAGGTGACCCCGACTCTTTTCGAGGACGTGACCTGGGCCAGCGGAGTGGGCGGACTCTTGGACGGCCTGGGTCAGTGGGGTGCCGGTCTGGTGGATCTGGACCTCGACGGAGACCTGGATCTGTTCACCACGAACGGCGTGGCGCACATCCTGGTGGGGCAGTATCCAGCGCTGGCCGTCAACGACGGTAAGGGCCGTTTCGAGGATGCTCGTAGCGGTGCGGGCCCCTACTTCTCTTCCCGACGATCCGGCCGTGGCGCCGCCTTCGGGGACTACGACAACGATGGGGACATGGACATCGTGGTCAATCACGTCGACCACCAGGCGACAGCCGCCCTGCTGCGCAACGACAGTCGAAGGCAAGGGAGTTGGCTCGGAGTGCGGCTCGTCGGAGGGGCAACCAGGACCTCGCATGGAGCCTTCGTCGAGGTCTCCGATGGCGAGCTCTCGAGAGTCAGAGTCCACCAGCCGGCCGCTGGCTACCTTTCGGGCAACGATCCTCGGATCCACCTCGGAATCGGGGGTGCGAAAGGGATCGACCGCGTCACCGTCCAGTGGCCCTCGGGACGGACCCAGGCCTGGCTGGGTCTCGAGCCGAATCGATACTGGGTTCTGTGGGAATCGTCGGACTGACGTTCGAGAACCTCAGGTCTCGAATCGGAGAGGTGAGAAGAGGATGACGCATGACTCCTGAGATCGCCTATCTGCTATCGCTCATCGTCGTGGCGCTCGTGCTCTTTGCCACGGAGATCCTGTCGATCGATATCGTCGGGTTGGCCCTCCTCCTGGCGCTGACGGTGCCTGGCATCCTCAGTCCAGACGAGGCCCTTGCCGGCTTCGGAAGCGAGACCATCTTCGTCCTGATCGGGCTCTTCGTCCTGACCGCTGGAATTGCCCGGACCGGGGTCGTGGAGCGGATCGGACTGCGCCTTGCATCCTTCGGGAGTGATCGGCCTCAGCTCCTGACGAGGCTCCTGGTCACCTCCGCCACCGCCTTGAGCGCCTTCATCTCGAACACCGTCACGACCGCGATGCTCCTGCCGCTGAGTGTCGGGAGTGCCAAGAGAGCCGGGATTTCGGTATCCAAGGTCCTGATGCCCCTGGCCTATGCCTCTATCCTCGCCGGCGGCATCACGGTCATCGCCACCTCCACCAACCTGGTGATTTCCGGAGAGCTTCCGTCGTACGGTCTCGAGAGGATCGGTTTCTTCGAGTTGGCCCCTGTGGGCATCGGCCTCACCCTGGTGGGACTGGTCTATCTGCTCTTCCTCGCGCCACCCCTCATTCCAGACAGGTTCAAGGAGGACCGTCTCGCCACCTACGGACTGCGGCGCTACATCTCGGAGATCGTCGTCACGACAGGCTCCAAGTTGGCTGGCCAGACCCTCACCGAGAGCAAGCTGGGCGAGACCCTCAATGTCACGGTCCTGGGCGTCAAGCGGGGTGAGAAACGCCAGCTGAGCCCTCGCGGCAATGTCGTCCTCGAGGAGGGAGATGTCCTCTTGATCGAAGGAGACGCCGAGGACATCCTCGCCGTCAAGGACGTCATGGGTATCGACATCGATACGGGGTACAAGGCCGCGGATCCCGACCTCGAGTCGGACGAGGTGCGGATGGTGGAAGCCATGGTGATGCCCGATTCCCGATGGGTCCGCAAGTCACCGAGGGGGGCGGGCTTTCGCAAGAGCACGGGGTTGACCGTGCTGGCGATTCACTCACCTGGTGGCGAGAAAGACTTTCGGCGGCACCTGTCGCGGACACGAATGAAGGCCGGAGACGTGCTCCTGCTGCAAGGCGATGTGGAGAACATCCAGAAGTTGGACCCGCAGCACCTGATGAATCTCGAGGACGTCTCGGGACACCACCCGCGATCCCAGAAAGGTCCGCTCGCGGCGGTGATCTTCGTGGCCTCCTTGATCGTTGGAGGATCGGGTCTTCTACCGATGTCCATCGCTTTCCTGGCAGGCGGTCTCGCTTTGGTCCTGACAGGGGCCCTGCTGCCCGAGGAGGGGTACCGGGCGATCGACTGGCGACTTCTGGTGCTCATCGGATGCATGATGGCCTTCGGAGTCGCGATGAAGGAGACCGGCACCTCCACCTATATCGCCGATCTCGTCGTGCGGCATGTCAGCCCCCATGGCGAGCTGGCGGTCCTGGCCGCGTTCTTTGCACTCACCGCCTTCCTCACGCAGCCCATGTCCAATCAAGCGGCGGCCCTCATCGTCCTTCCTGTGGCGATCGAGTCGGCCATGACGCTCGGCTTCGATCCCCGACCACTGGTGATGTCGGTCACCTTTGCCGCCTCCTGCTCCTTCCTCACACCGCTGGAGCCTGCCTGCATCCTGGTCTACGGCCCAGGGCGATATCGCTTCTTCGATTTCTTCAAGGTCGGCCTGCCGTTGACGATCGTCGTGTTCGTCTTCTGCATGCTGTTGATCCCGATTTTCTGGCCCTTCCACCCGGGTAGCTAGCTTCGCGCTCAGCTACCCAAATGGGTGTTGCATAGAGGCGCATGTGCCTGCATTCTTGGGTGGAGGCAAGCCATGGCGCATCACACCGTCCGCTCAGGCTACGAGCAGCTGGTCGATCGGCTGAATCGGTTCCCGCAAGGGGCGCCCCCCTCCGAGCTGCTTCACGGCATCCTGGAGATGCTGTTCAGCGAGCGGGAAGCCGGGCTGGTTGCCCTGCTGCCCATCAAACCCTTCAAGGCGAGGCAGGCTGCAACGGTTTGGAAGCTGACCGAGCTCGAGGCTCGCAGAATCCTGGAGGAGTTGGCGAGCCGTGCCATTCTGCTCGACATCGAAGACCGCGAAGGGGAGCTCCTGTACGTCCTGCCCCCTCCGATGGCCGGCTTCTTCGAGTTCTCGTTGATGCGGGTCCGTGGGGATGTCGACCAGAAGGTCCTCTCCGAGCTCTTCTGGGAGTACATCACGGTCGAAGAGGAGTTCATCAAGAGACTCTTCACCGAGGGTGAGACCCAGCTCGGTAGGACTTTCGTACAAGAGGCCGCCCTACCGTCCGACAACGCTCTCCAGGTTCTCGACTACGAGCGCGCCAGTGAGGTCATCGAGTCGGCGTCCCATAGGGGCGTGGGGTTGTGCTATTGCCGGCACAAGGCCGAGCATTTGGACCGTGCCTGCGACGCTCCGATGGATATCTGCATGACCTTCAACAACACGGCCGCTTCCCTGATCCGTCACGGTTTCGCCCGCGAGGTCGATGCGGCCGAGGGCCTCGATCTACTGCAGCAAGCCCAGGACGAAAATCTGGTTCAGTTCGGCGAGAACGTCCAGCAGCGTGTGAACTTCATCTGCAACTGCTGTGGCTGCTGCTGCGAGGCCATGATCGCGCAGCGACGATTCGCGGTCCTGAATCCCATTCACACCTCGAACTACCTCCCCGAGGTCGACCAGGCCCTCTGCAATGGCTGTACGAAGTGCGTCCAGGTCTGTCCGGTCGAGGCCTTGTCCATGGTTTCGGCCAACAACCCCCACCATCCCAAGCTGCGCAAGGCCAAGCTCGATGAGAAGGTATGTCTAGGATGTGGCGTCTGCGTCCACAACTGTAGCCGTGAGGCGATCCGCCTCGAGCCACGAGATCAGCGGGTGATCACTCCTGTCAACTCGGCCCATCGGACGGTCTTGATGGCACTCGAACGGGGCAAGCTCCAGGACCTGATCTTCGACAACCAGGCGATGGCCAGTCACCGGGCCATGGCCGCCATCCTCGGCGTGATCCTGGAACTGCCCGCAGTCAAGCAGACGCTGGCGAAACGGCAGATGCGATCTCGCTATCTGGACCGACTCCTGGGTATCACCCACTGAATCACAACGCCGCCGCCGCGATGGAGTCGAGCAGCTGGAGATCTGGGCCGCTTAGCCGAGGAGCGCGTGTCGGGCTAGTCGTATGTCGTCGGGGCCGGTGCGGCAGCAGCCGCCGATCAGCCTGGCACCGAGGTCGGCCCACTCCTGACAGCTGGTCGCCAGCGACGGCGAGTCCTGAGCGGCGGGCACCCAGGTCGTGGTGGTCGCGTCCCAGTCTTCCCCCGCGTTGGGATAGACGGCGTTCGGCTTCGTGGTCACGCTGACGGCGGCACGAATCAGCTCGGAGATCAGCCGGGGGGCGGTGCAGTTGATACCCAGCGCCACGATCTGCGGGCAGTCGTCGAGCTCAGCAGCGACTTGCGAAAGAGGAGTGCCATCGCTGATACGAAGCTCATCCCGGCAGCTGAAGCTGAACCAGGCCTGCCTGTCGGGGGTCTCTTCCAGAAGCCGGCGGAGGGCGCGGGCCTCATCGAGGCTCGGGATGGTTTCGCAGGCCAGAAGGTCTGCGCCGCTCGAAGCCAGGAGATCCCACCTTTCGCTGTGGAAGTCGACCAGGGCGCTCTCCTCGAGATCGTAATCGCCGCGAAATTCGGAACCGTCGGCGAGGTAGGCTCCGTAGGGTCCGACACTGGCGGCGACCAGTGGCTTCAATCTTCCACCTCGATTCTCCGGCAGCGACCAGAACGCTGCCCGCGCTTCGAGTGCCAGGTCGACCGATCGCTGCAGCAGTCCGATGGCTTCATCCCTGTTCAGCCCGCGCCGGGCGAAGCCTTCGATGGTTGCCTGGTAGCTGGCACTGGCGACGCAGTCGGCACCCGCGATCAGATAGTCGAGATGGACCTGTCGAATGCTGTCTGGTTCTTCGATCAGCACCTTCGCCGACCAGAGCTCGTCTTTGAGGTCGAGACCCCGGGCCTCGAGCTCGGTGGCCAGCCCGCCATCCAGAATGACGACGCTTTGAGCGTCGAGGAGTGTCGCCAGAGGATCGGGTGCCAAGGCGATCTCTTCCAGGGAATCGGGTCGGAGGAAGATCCGAATGGTGGCTGCGCTGGGTGTCGAGACCGGGTGAAGTAGAGCCCGGTGGAGTTAGTCGCCCTTCAGGGACACCAGGTAATCCACCACCATTCCCTCTACGAGGGTGCCTGCATCGACCAGCAGGATGCAGTACTCATTGGCGGTTAGCTGGAAGCTGAAATCGCTGCCCTCGACCACTGTGGACTGGTAGGTCGGGCGGCACTCGTCCCCGATGGGAAATCCCAGACCGAATCCGACGGACACGGTGAAGCCCTCCGGGGGCTCGAGATCGCCTACCATGCCCTTCAATTCGACGATCTCGAATCGGACAATCCCGGTGTCGGGCATGATGAACGTGTGGATCTTGACGTCCGGATTCTGGTAGGCCACCTGACCTACGAAGAACTGCTCGCCGCCTTCAGGTTCACTGGGGCTGTTGCTGCACGCGACTGTCACCAACAATCCGATTGCGAGTACTGCGAGGATCCACGACTTCATGATGAGACTCCTGAGCTTCGGGGAATGATCTCCCGAAGGCGCCAAGTATACTGCTCCTCCTCCATCTAGGACAGAAGTCGCCCAGGAAGAGAAGTCAAGGGGCCCGAGAATCTCGAGCCCCTTGTGCATTGCCCTTTTCGGCCGCTACTTCCAGCGCACAGGAATCAACAGCTTGGCGAAGACTCCGGCATGATCCGACGGCCAGAGACCGGACGGGGTCTTGTCGCGCTCTCGTGCACCGAGCACGCGTGCTTTCACGGGCCCCAGGTCGGGCCAGGCCGGGAAATCGGTGTCGTTGCGCACGAAGATCAGATCGATGCGTTCATCGAGCTCCGACTCTTCGTTGGTCAGGAGCTCGTCTTGGCAGCACGTGTAGCCGAGCCCGGGGCGTCCAACGCGCCGAGTCCAGGTGTCCACGTAGCCGGCCGCCGTCATGATCCAGTAGGGGGGTAGGTCAGCAGGATTGTCTTCAGGTGAGGAGTTGAAGTCCCCAACTAGAATGATCGGCTTGGTCTCTGGGGCCAGCACGGTTGCCAACTCCAGGGCCTGTAGCGTTTGAACGGGAGGAATCAACGCCGTAGGCGCGACCTCCAGATGGGTGTTGACGAACCTGTACTCTCGACCCTTGACCTTGGCATCCACGGCCACGTATCCGCGAAGGAACTCCACGACCTCCCCTGCGATGGGGAGGCTGACCTTGTCAGAGTAGTTGGCTGCCAGAAGGTTCGACGTCTGGACCCCCTTCTGGACGAGAATCACGTCCCGATCGGTCAGCCGAGCGTCGTCGAACAAGGGGGTGGTCCCGTCGAACCCTACGAACATGGGCAGCTCGATATCGGCATTCTGGACGACACCGGCCACCTCGTATTTCAGGCCCCGATCGGCGAGCGCAGCCATGAAGATTTCGAGGAAGTCGTACAGGACGTATTCGGCCGGCACCGGGTTGCCATCGAAGAAGTCTCCCGGAGTTTGATAGCGCCACAGAGAAACCTCTTGCAGTCCGATCAAGTGGGGTCGAGTCCTGGCGATCTGGTCCGCGATGGCGACGGATCGCTCGGGGAAATCTGTACCCATCATGATGCTCACGACCTGCGCGACCGCGACCGGGACCGTTTCTGGGTCGACTACCGCGGCTTCTACCACGCGGAAGATGTCCGCACCGAGATAGAGATTGTAGGTCGCCGTCCGAACCGGACCGACGCCATTGGGCCTGCCATTGTTACCGCTTGCAAAGGCTTCGGTTGTCGCTAGCGGAACGACAAGCAAGGCCAGCGTTAGCACTGTCGTCAGGAATCGTCGCATTACCTCCTCCTTACCCGGCCCCCGCCGGAATTGAGAATGAAGGGACAGATTGCAGTGTACCTCCGAAGAGGTGTCGGGGAACCCAGAAGTAGAAAGATTCCAATACGTCTATGCCTAGCCTGCAACGGGAAGATTCTGTACGAGGTGTCACCAAACGGTTCCATGGCTGGAGGTGTCTAATGGATGTGGGGAGTCGCTCGACATGGAAACGAGCGCGAGCCGACGATTCGGAGAGTGGCTTCGGTGTGAGGGATCGGGCTCGCATGGAGGGATCGATGAAGCGAATTGGCCAGGTGTTCGTTGGGGCTCTTCTGGGGGCCCTATGCCTTTCTGCCGCGACTGCTTGGAGCCATCCGACTCGGTTGGGGGAGACGGTCTCTGTGCAATCCGAGATCCTGGAGGAGCCGAGGACCGTGTACTTCAGCCTCCCGGCGAGCAACAGCCAGAGCCAGCGGAGCTACCCCGGCCTGTATCTACTCGACGCCGAGTGGCACGTCCCCGTGGTCGCCTCCCAGGTGCGCTACCTGTCGGACTGCAGCGCGAGCGACATCATCGCTCCCGAGCTCATCGTCGTGGGACTCGAGAACGTGGATCGGGATCGGGATTACACGCCGACTCACGTCCCCGAGTACAAGGGGATGGAATTCCCGACCAGCGGTGGGGCGGCGAGGTTTCGTCGCTTTCTCACTGAAGAGCTGATCCCCTGGATCGACAGCACCTATAGGACTGTTCCCCATCGGGTGCTGGGGGGTTGGTCT
>JARFQS010000282.1 GCA_029287645.1 Thermoanaerobaculia bacterium
CCCTTCGTGATGATCGAGGTTGTAGACGCGCCGTTCGAGATCCATGAACGGCTCGCCCTGAGCCGCACCATCCAGGAAGATCGTCCCCTCATCGGCCTTGCGTGCCGCGCCCGCCGTGAGGGACATGTCCCGATCGACACGAATGACCAACTCAGGCGCTTCGACGCAGCTCAAGTACGCCCCGTTGTCGTCCTCGCGGATCACGTAGCGGTCGGGGACCTCGATCGAGCCCTTCTGCCTCGGCTTGACGGGGCGGACGGGCCGGTGAAAGAAACCGGCCGTGTGAGGGGCCTCTTCCGTTCCGCTTTTGGAACGGGACGAGAAAGCTAAGGATGGAGTCGGCGAATTCGCTTCCATTTCGGGGGTCCGAAAAAGGCAGGGAGTCCCGATTCTACCAGGCTGGCCCAGATTTCCTGGAATAGCCTGTGGACAACGATCTGCTAGCATCCCTGGATCGTGCCGCCCACTGGCCCCGCTGAGCACCAGTTTCGAGAGAACTCCCGCGCCCCGGTGGCAGTTCCTATCCGACTTCAGTTCGATGCCCTGGAGGAGTCCCAGGAAGGCTTCACGGCCAACCTCTCCATCGGGGGCATGTTCGTCCGAACGAAGAATCCCAGACCCGTCGGCACCCTCCTCCGCTTCGAGTTGGACCTCGGCGAGGGAGAGCCAATCAGGGGAGTGGGCGAGATCGTCTGGATGCGTGCCCACTCGTTGGGCCCCGACGCGCCCTCCGGATTCGGCATCCAGTTCGGCCACCTGGACGAGGCGAATCGAGGCAGATTGAAAGTAGCGGTTCTGGAGGCACTCGAGAGCCTTGGGGTCGAAGGTTTGTCGGAGCCGGCTCCTGAGCGCCCCATCCAGAGGTCCTCCAGTCCTAGCCCTCCCATTCCTCGCGCTGAGCCTGCCGCACCGCGCCGAGAGCGACGATCTTCAACGGCTCGCGCTCGCGCCGAGTCGAAGAAAGCCACCAAGAAGTCAAGAGGCGCGGCTTCCCGTACTGCCAAGAAAGACAAGAAGGGCGAGACACCCTCACAATTCGAGATGTCTGGTCGGACCAAGTTCTTGCTCGTGATCCTCGTCTTGCTGGTGTTGCTGTTCCTGTTCATGACCTAGCGTCTCGACGCCTCTAGCCAGAATGAGCCTGAAGACAACTCCCGACCCCTCGAAGCGGAGCCAAGCGAGCCACCTGTACCGCCGTGCGGCGGCCCTTCTGATTGGGGCGGTATCGATTCTCGTTGCAAGCGGGGCCCTGGGCTCCATCCCACCCCTGACCCCTCCTTCGGCAGCTCCCCCGGCGATCGGCTTCCAGGGTGAAGGCGCCGATCGTCTGTCGGTGGAGCGCGAGATCGTCCTCCTCAGTCCGCAGGGAGGCTCTGGAAGACCCGCACTCCAGGATCTGGAGGTTCTCGTCGATGGAGCCTCCGCCCACAAGACTGGCCTTCAAAGGGTCGGCCGAAGCGCCCCTTCCAGTGCCTCCTCTTGGCACTTCGAGGTCTATCTCGATCCCACTCTTTCTACCCGCAGCGGGATGCAACAGGCCTTCGCCTGGCTCGACACCCATGCCGAGAGCTTGACTCGCATCGGAGAGGTGCGGATCGTCGTCGCCGAACCGTTCGCCGAAGTGGCTCTGGAACCGACGCGCGACGTAGACGCCATCCGAGAGACTCTGGACCTGTACTCCGATCTGGTGGAGGCGGCCGGCGAGCTGGAGGATCAAAGAGCGGCCTTCAGATCCGCAGGTCAGGGGCGCGACCAACTGGATCCTGACGCGGCCCTGAGTCGTGAGCTGAATCTACTGTCAGACCACCTCGGGGAGCTGGCTGGTTGGTTGGCAACGGCGGATCGAGCCGCGCCGAGGTGCCTGATCGTGGCTCTGGAAGCGGTCGACGACTCACCCGAGCTCTTCTATTCAGGCACGCCGTCGACTCCGATGGATCACGACACCCGCCTCCTACCTCGGGTAGGGAAGATTCTGGCTGTCATGGGATGGACCCTGGTCGGACTCGAGCCCAGACTGTCGGCCGACGACCTCTTCCCGGCTTCTCGATCTGGCGGGCGAATGCTGGCGGATGCCACCGGAGGACTGGTCGCCTCGAGTCGAGAGGAACTGGCGTCCGTGCTGGGTGTCTTGCAGGAAGCGCAGCGCCTGCAGGTCACGGTGACTGGCGAGGCGACCGGAGAGCCCAAAACCCTCGAAGTGAGCTCCGCGGCTCCAGGGTCCGAAGTCCTCGCACCCCGGTGGATCTCGGCGGCGACTCCACTCTGGGTCTCCGCGGCCCGTGCCGGTCGGTTGCTGGACGAGCCGGACGATGCCGTCGGCTCTCTTCCGACTGTCGGGGTTCTCCGGCCCGACAGCGCCGGCACCTCACAGCCGGGCATGATGGCCGCGTTGCTCGAAGTCGGTGTGGAGCTGCGGGGCGCCGGCGACCTCTCCACTCCCAACTTCCGGGTGACGATGGCCTTGACGGTCATCGACGACCCACCCTCGATCGGCTACGAGCAGATCCGCCCCGGCAGCTTGTCGGGCATGGATCGATGGCAATACCGTCAGGCCATTCTGGTGCCCGAGGATCTGACCCAGGGTGTGGTCATCGTCGAAGAGCTGACGACGGGGCTGTGGGGCTCTGCGACCGTCGATATCTCCAATCGATCCCTGGAGAGCGGGGGCCGCCGAGTCGCAGAATGGAATGCGCCGCGCCGATCCTCGGAGAGCGACTCATCCGGCACGACGACGTCCGGGAAATTGATCCGCTTGCTGCCCCCACGTCGTCAGCCTGTCACCGGGAAAGTGCGCATCGACACCCTCGGCAGCGACCCGCGGGTCGCCCAGGTCGAGTTCTTCCTCGATGACCAGAAGATCGCTACCGATACCAAGCCACCTTTCAGAGCTGTCCTGGAGTTCGGCTCTGAACCCCGACCCCATGTCGTCCGAGCCGATGCATTCTCGATCCGTGGCCAACGAATCGGCTCACACGAGATCCGGGTCAATCAGGTGGGCCGGTCCTTCGAGGTTCGAATCCAGGACATTCAAGGCGATCCCTCTACCGGCAGAGCTGTCGTATCGGCCGATGTCAGCGCGCCGGCCGGGCGCCGCCTCGATCGGGTGGAGTTCTATTGGAACGAGGAGCTGGCCGCCACTCTCGAAGAAGAGCCGTACCGGGCGGAGCTGGTCTCTGCATCTCCCGGCGCTCAGGACTATGTGCGGGTCGTCGCCTATCTCGAGGATGGCAGCTCGCTCGAAGATGCCGTGCTGCTCGACCCGCAGAGCCTGAGCGAGTTGGTCGTCGTCAATCTCGTGGAGCTCAATGTCGTGGTCAGCGATCGACATGGCCAGGTGGTTCGAGGCCTCCAGCCGGAAGACTTCATCATCAAGGTAGGTGGCGAAAAGAGGTCGGTGGACCGTTTCGCCCTGGCAGACGACGTGCCGTTGATTCTCGGCCTCGTCATCGACACTTCGGAGAGCATGTGGGCCCTGATGGTCGATACCAAGAAAGCCGGGGCTCAGTTTCTCGGAGCCACGATCGGAGCGTTGGATCAGGCCTTTCTCGTCGACTTCGATAGCAGGCCGCGACTCGCCCAGGCCACGACCGGTGATCTGCTCGAGCTCTTCTCCACCTTCAACTCTCTGGAGCCCGAGGGCTTGACCGCCGTCTACGACGCCATCATCTTCTCGATGCTCCAGTTCGAAGAAGCGGAGGGCCGCAAGGCCCTGGTGCTTCTGACCGATGGAGACGACGTGCAAAGCCGGTACGGACCCCGGCGCTGCATCCAGTACGGAAAGCAGCTGGGAGTCCCCGTCTACATCCTGTCGCTGGCCGGCATCCAGAATCCTCGGCGGGCCCTGCGGAAGATCGACCTCGAGTCCGTCACCGAGGGAACGGGCGGCGGGATCTTCTACATCACGCAGATGGACCAGCTCGACGAAGCCTATGCCCAGATCAACGAGGAGCTGAGGAGCCAGTACATCCTCTCCTTCTCGACAGAGCGTGCCCTGAAAGAAGACGAGCTGCGGAAGATCAAGGTCGAGGTGGCGGGAAAGGAACTGTCGGTCAGAACCGTGGTGGCGGGTCAGCAGAGTCAGTAGTCGGTTCGGTCAGTCGAGCCCGGCATTTTCGTCCAGGATCACCCACTTGCGACACACCTCGCGAATTCGACGCGGCTCGGGCGCCGTCAGCGCCTGATCCGAGAAACGGCTGATCTCCGAATTCTCCACGTGCGCCAGGCGCATGGCCTCCCTGACCGCAGCCACCAGTGCCAGCGGGTTGTGGCTGTGCGATTCGACGCAGATCTCGGGATATCGAGGATTGACGACCATGAGTCCGATATATTCGTTTCGCCTCATATAAATAGACGCTCGAGACGGTCAAAACGTTTCATTCAATTTTCTCGACGTCGATAGAATCGATCCGATGACATCCGGGAAGTTGGAACGAATCTTCGGCCTGCAAGAAGCCGGTTCCACCGTCAGCACCGAGATTCGCGCCGGGGCGACGACCTTTCTGACCCTTTCCTACATCCTCTTCGTCAATCCCCAGATCCTCTCCTTGGCGGGTCTGCCAAGAGAGGATGTCGTGGTTGCGACGGCGATCGCCTCGGCGACCGCTACTTTGCTGATGGGCCTCTGGGCCAACCTGCCCTTCGCGCTGGCCCCGGGGATGGGGCTCAACGCCTATTTCACCTTCGGAGTCGTCGGCGCCATGGGAGTCGACTGGCGCATCGCACTCGCTGCGGTCTTCATCGAGGGGATTCTCTTTCTGATCCTCGCCGTGACGGGTGCTCGAAGTGCTCTCGTCGGGGCGATTCCCTCGCAGATCAAGGTCGCCACCATGGCGGGCATCGGTCTGTTCCTGGCCATGATCGGTCTGCAGAGCGCCGGTGTTGTCGTGGATCACTCCGACACCCTTGTCGGTCTGGGTGACCT
>JARFQS010000343.1 GCA_029287645.1 Thermoanaerobaculia bacterium
CCCCTACATTGCCGACGCCGTCCCCCAGGCGGGCCATCCGGACGGGCCTCCTGTCAACAGCAGGGGTTAGGCCGTCGTGGCTAGACGTTTACGCGCCTGCCCACCAAGATGGAATTGGCAGATCCCGCATGGTGTGAAGGCCTGGAGGGGCGACCAGGGCGCGGGGCAGGGTGTTGACAGCCACCGCAGCCGTGGCAATGTCCCCCGGAATGCCAGCCTCCACCTTCGTGTACATCGAGGGCGACCCTTCGATGCTCACCGCATCGTAGGTCTGCGGTGCCCCCAGGTAGGCCTCCATGTGCAGCCGGATGACCGGCTCTCCATCCCGGTAGCCGACGCCGTCTTGGATCAGGCCTGCGACCTGGCCAGGCTCGACGGAGAGGTAGCTGCTGGCTACAGGCTCCTCCGCGATTTTCGGCTCGATGACGTCGGTGATCCGGTCGAGCTTCCACCCGAAGGCGGCCGCAATCATGGCGACGGATTCGGTCAAGCCGACGTGCCGGATCTCGAGTCGGTCGGCCTTCTGCCGGAAATCTTCCGGATCGAGACCGGCCCCGATCTTCTTCTGGAAGGGGATCCGTCGAACGCTGGCGTCCTGGATCCGGTCCACGGTGACCGAATCGACCCGCTCGCAGGCGGCGCTCAGCACGATGGGCAGCGTGTCCATGGCGAAACCCGGATTGACTCCGGTACCCACCACGGCGACTCCGGCGTTCCGGGCCAGCTTGTCGATCTCGCCGGCCAGCGCTTCGTTCGAGAAATGCGGGAACGAGAGCTCCTCGGTTGTCGACACGACGGGCAACCCGGCTCGAAAGATCGATTCGAGCTGGGAGTGGATCGAGGGCAACGTCGAGCCGGTGCACAAGGCGACGACATCCGCCTCGTGATCGGCGAGAGCACCTTCGAGCTCTCTCTGCACCTCGATTCCAACCTTGTCATCGAAACCGAGAATCTCACCTACGTCCCTGCCGACGATCTCGGGGTCGATGTCTACGGCCGCTGCGACCTCGAATCCCGGCCGCTCCACGACCTGTTTCAGAACTCCGATCCCGATCGGCCCCAAACCCACATGCATCACGCGAATCGTCATTGTCCTCACCCTCATCGTCTAGTTGGAATTAGAAGCCCAGAGCTGTTGCTACGAGCGAGAGCAGCCAGGCGCAGAGAAGGCTGCCGTAGATGCCTATTATGTACCCTGTGACGCCCATGAGAACCCCGACCGGGGCGAGCGCCGGGTGGAAGACCGAGGCCACCACCGGAGCCGAGACCGGTCCCCCGATATTGGCCATGCTGCCGGTCGCCACGAAGAAGAGCGGTGCCCGAATGAGCTTGGCAACCAGCATGAGCACCGCTACGTGGATGCAGATCCAGACGACGCCGACCGCGAGATAGAGCGGCACTTCCAGGACCTTCTTGAGATCGGCCTGGGCGCCGATCGCTGTCAGCATCAGATAGAGCGCCAAGTAGCCTACTCGAGAAGCCCCATAGGTCTCGATATTCGATACCCGAGTGAAGGACAAAGCGAGCCCCAGCGTGGTCACCAGCACCACGGCCCAGGTCGTATGGCTGATGATCGTCGGTTCACCCAGCGTTGGCAGGCGATCCCCGGTCCAGATCGCCAGCGCCGCTCCGCCGAATCCCAGAGCCAGGATCATCGCCAGGTGTCGGACGTCGGCCGGGCGACGTTCGCTATCGGTCAAGGCCAACTTCTCGTTCAGCGCGTCGATGGCGGAAGTGTCCGCCTTGACCCAGCCATTGAAGCGCTGTTGCCAGGCGATCATGAACAACAGCACTCCCATCCAGCTGTAGGCCATCACCGTGTCGACGACGATGATCGGCGCCATGATGGAGTCGGGCGTGCCGACGCTCTCCTTGATGGCAACCATGTTGGGGGCGCCGCCGATCCAGCTACCCGACAGGGCGGCCAGTCCCATCCAGGTGTCGGGAGGCAGAGCGCGACCGAGTAGGCCGTAGGCGATCGGACCGCCGAGGATGATGCCGACGGAGCCGGCAAGCATCATGACGAGCGCCTTGCCGCCGAGGCGCAGGATCGCCCGGACATCGACCGTGGTCATCAGGAGCATGAGACTCACGGGCAGCAGATAGCGCACCATCCAGTCGTAGGTCGGTGCGCTCGCAGGGATGACTCCGAAGCTGGTGCTCAGGGCGGGCAGAAAGTAGGCGTAGACAACGGCCGGCGTCAGGCTGAAGAGGCGCTTGAGACGAGGCAGACCGCTGAGCCAGAAGACCCCGCCCAGCAGGCAGGCGAGATAGACGAAGATCGCTGTCGGGTTGCTGATCATGAGGCTCGGGAGAAGGTGTTCGAGCAGCGGATTTGTCGACGAACAGACGCGGCTCTGCTTGCCCGCCGGATGCCGTTCCGGAACAATATCCCAATGCTGACCAAGCGTCTCTACCCAGGTAGTCCATCGTGACCGATCCTGCCGATCCGAGCCTCCCGGCCGATCGCTGGCAAACCCTTCTGACGGAAGGCCGACATCCCGAGAGCACCGATCTCGACACTCTGTCCAGCAAGGAGATCGTCTCACTTCTATTGGCAGAGGACCGCGCGGGGCTGGACCTGGCGCTGCTGCATCGAGACGAGATCGCCAGGGGTGCCGAATGGCTGGCGGAGACGCTGGCTGGCGGGGGTGACGTGGTTTTTGCCGGTGCCGGTACCAGTGGCCGTCTGGGCATCCTGGAGGCGGCGGAGTGCCCGCCCACCTTCGGGACCGATCCCAAGAGGATCCGCGCCGTGATGGCGGGAGGACAGCAGGCGGTCTTCGAGGCCCAGGAAGGGGCGGAGGATCGCTTCGAGGACGGTCGCATCGCAGTCGACGACCTCGGATCGGGCGACCTCCTGGTGGGTCTTTCCGCCAGCTCCGTGACGCCCTACGCTCGCGGGGCCTTGGCGAAGGCGCGACTGCAGGGAGCGAGGACGATTCTCGTCACCTGCGCTGGCGAGGAGGGTCTCGAGGACCAGGCCGACCTCCTCATCGCCCTCGAGACCGGCCCCGAGATACTCACTGGCTCCACGAGGCTCAAGGCGGGCTCGGCCACCAAGGCGGTTCTCAACGCCATCACCACGGCGGCGATGGTCCGTATGGGCAAGGCTTACGAGAACCTGATGGTGGATCTCAAGCCCGGATCCGCGAAACTCCGGGACCGGGCCGTCCGTATTGTCGAGAGTGCGGGACAGGTTTCTCGTCGTGAGGCGAAGCGGCTCTACGACATGGCTGACGGAGAGGTGAAGACCGCCATCGTCATGTCCCGGTGCCAAGTATCAGCCGACAAGGCTCGAGAGTACGTCAGTGCCGCCGGTGGCCATGTTCGACAGGCGCTCGCGAATGTCAGAGATTCGGGGAAGAGTCAATAATTGCCAGGGTTACTAATTGCCACGGGAAAGTACCCTGTGCTAGTTTGAAAATCGTTGACACAGCCTGTGACCCTCTCGACGTCGCCGAGGCGGCTGCCGAGAACCTGGGGGTAGAATTGGGTCGAGCTTCAATTCGAACGATGGGCACGTTTCGGAGCCTCTGTGGCAGCTCTGAGGTGCACCCCCCCCCCAACCGCTCCCGAGAACAACCCAAGTATCCGGTCTTTCTCACCTCGCCGCCGGCAGAGGATGGCGTGAGGTGTGTCCAAGAATCGCGCCCGGAAAGGCCGATTCTCACCGAGTATCAAGGCTCTCACCAACCTGAAGAAGGGGGAACAAGATGAGACGTTATCTATCCATTCTCCTGGCTGTCGGCGTGCTCTGTGCTCCGGCCTTCGCCCAGGAGACCGGTTCCGTATCGGGAACCATCACCATGGACGACGGCACGAACCTGCCGGGTGTCACGGTCACTGCGGCCGGCGATGTCTTGCCGCAGCCACGCATCGTCGTGAGCGAAGCAACAGGGGGGTATCGATTCCCATTCCTACCGCCCGGCGACTACGAGTTGACTTTCGAGATGGACGGCATGGCCACCCAGAAGTACTCCTTGGAGGTGCTCCTGGAGAAGAACACAGTGGTCAACGTCACCATGACCTCTGCCGCCGTGGAGGAGATGATCGAAGTGGTAGCGGCGACGGAGTCACTCGACATCACGACGCCAACACTTCAGAACGCGATCGCCGACCAGACCATCGAGGCCTTGCCTGTGGGGCAGGACTTCCAGGACTTTTTCAAGCTGGCGCCCGGTGTGCAGTACACCGAGGACGCGATCCGCGGGCCGAGCGCCGGTGGTAATGGCCAGGACAACGTGTACAAGATCGACGGTGTCGATGTCGGCTATCCGCTGTTCGGCTCGCTGACCACCGAGCCGGCCTCCTACGACATCGAGCAGGTCTCCTTCATCCGGGGTGGCGTCAAAGCAGTGGACTTCAACCGCTCGGGTGGCCTGACCGTCAACTCGGTCACCCGCTCCGGCACGAATTCCTTCCGCGGGCTGGTGAACTACCAGTTCCAGAATGGCAGCATGGTCAGCGACATCACCAGCGAGTCGGCCGAGACCTTCGACGAGAACAAGGATTGGCTCACCCTCGGCATCGGCGGCCCACTGTGGAAGGACAAGGCCTACTTCTACGGCTCCTACTACCGTCCGACGATCACCGAGGACAACGGCACCAACGTCTACGGCAGCGTGCCGGACTACGACAGCGTTCGCGACGAGTTCTTCGGCAAGCTGACCTTCACGCCGATGGCGAGTCTCCTACTCTCGGGCAGCTACCGGACCTCGGAGACCGACCAGCAGGGGTTGGGCGTTTGCGACACCTGTGCGCCGACCACTTCCTCTGGAGACGACTCGAATATCGACGTCGCCTATCTCGAGGGGACCTGGCTGATCAACGACCGGATGTCGCTCAACGCCAAGTACACCGACTGGTCGAATGAGGCCATTGGAACCCCCGACAACCTCCTGAATCTGGACATCGGTCCCGGTCGGAGCCTCGATGTCTCGGCCCTCGACTCCCAGGGCTATTTCTACGTTCCGGTGTTCCTCGACGACAACCCCGAGTTCAATGCCTTCGCGGCGCCGTTGATCCAGCAGTACGGCTATAGCGAGGGTGGCGTGCAGCAGGGCGGAGGCGAGGTCGGTGTCGACCCGACCTACGACACCACGGGTCTGTACCGTGAGGATTTCTCAGCAGGCTTCGACTATTTCCTGAACCGTCATCAGCTCCATTTCGGCTATCAGGCCTACGAGGTCCGCGAAGAGCTGCTGCGGCGGTCCAACGGCTGGGGAGAGATCGAGGCTACCGGTGGCCGGGACGAGCTGGACGACGGCACGCCGGTCTTTTATGAGGCACGCATCTGGCAGCAGACGCTGGCCGACACAGTCCCCGAGATCGTCTCCTCGTTGGAGTCGCAGAGCTTCGAGTTCAACGACACCTTCACCTTCACTGACTGGACTTTCAATGTTGGGTTCCTGTTCTCTGAAGACACCTATTTTGGACAGGGTCTGCGCTATACGGGTCAGGGTCTCACCGGCTTCGAGCAGGCTCCGGGTGTCAAGTACGAGATGTACAAAGTCGGTTTCGGCGACATGATCCAGCCGCGGTTGGGCGCGACCTGGAGCTGGAACGGCCGAGACAAGGCCTATGCCAGCTATGCGCGCTACAACCCGGCGGTGAGCTCGCTGCCACGGGCCGCCTCCTGGGATCGCAACCTGCAGCGGCAGATCGACGTGCAGTTCGACCGCAACGGCAACTACCTGGCGATCGACCCGGTACGCTCCTCGTCGGGCAAATGGTTCGACGAAGGTCTGGATCCGCGCTACATCGACGAGTTCATCGTCGGCTACGATCGTCAGGTCTCGAACCGGATCGTCGCCCGCAGCCACTTCCGGTACCGCAAGGGCAGGAACTTCTGGGAAGACACCGCCAACGACGACCGGGTCATCCTCGAGCCGCCGGCGGGCATTCCGCGGGAGCTCTACAT
>JARFQS010000412.1 GCA_029287645.1 Thermoanaerobaculia bacterium
CGAAAAGATCCTGGATGGGAGCTTCGGTCCGGGGGACACGATCCAGGTCGATGTGAAGGGCGGCGAGCTCGTCTTCTCGGCAACTCGGGCGGAGACGGCCGACGAAGTTCCTGCCTGATCAGGTGCTGGAGATCAGCCGATTCACAGTCGCTCTCGTCTGGTACCGTTGACGGCACTGTATGACGATTATCTTCGAGAGCGACTGCAATCGACTTCGGGTCTTCACGGCTCTGACGGGGCACGATGAGGATCCGGTGGCCGAGGAAGTGGGCGCCGGGCTGAAGGCGTCCAGCAAGACTCTACCCAGCAAGTACTTCTATGACGCTCGCGGCTCCAAGCTCTTCGAGGAGATCTGCGAGCTGCCCGAGTACTACCAGACTCGAACCGAGCTCGCCCTGCTGGAACGGTTCGGGCCCCAGATCATGGAGGGCTTCACCGGCGGCGATCTCATCGAGCTCGGCTCGGGTGCCAACCTGAAGATCCGGGCTCTCCTGGACGCCGTCGATGCAGGGCAACGGCAGCAGCTTCGCTACGTTCCAGTGGACATCAGCGAGACGGCCCTGATCGAGGCGGCGGAGCATCTGCTGGAGCTCTATCCGGATCTCACCATCATGGGCCTGGTGACCGACTTCCATCATCCAATCGACCGGTTGGACCCTTCGAGAAGGAAGCTCTTCCTCTTCCTGGGCAGCACGATCGGCAATCTGGACGAGGTTCAGGCGTCGGAGTTTCTCTCCAGGGTCACGGCCCTGATGGACGACGACGACCGATTTCTCCTGGGCCTGGACACCCTCAAGGACGTGGCGGTTCTGGAGAGCGCCTACAACGATGCGGCCGGCGTGACCGCGGAGTTCAACAAGAACATCTTGTCGGTGCTGAACGCGACCCTGGGGGCGGATTTCGATGTGGACAGCTTCGAGCATCTCGCCTTCTTCAATCGCGACGAGGCGCAGATCGAGATGCGCCTCTCTGCCAGCCGCGAGATGCAGGTGGCGGTCCGGGATCTCGGACTGAGCTTCACCCTGGAAGAGGGCGAGACCATTCGCACCGAGATCTGTCGCAAGTTCGATCGCACCAGTGCCGAGGCCATGGTTCGCTCGGCGGGGCTGCATATCGCAGAGTGGTACACGGACAGTGACGAGGTGTTTGCGCTGGCTCTTCTGGAGAAGAGGAGCACAGCGAGTTGATCCAAGAGAGGGATGGCCTTTGCGGCATCTGCCCGGCGGGCTGCTGGGTGAGAGCCCAGATCGAGGACGGGCGACTCGTGCAGGTCGAGCCCCTGCCCGACCATCCTCTCGGCATGATTTGCACGAACGGTGTTCACTCACCGGAGATCGTGCATGATCCGCAGCGCCTTCGGCACCCCCTGAAGCGGGTTGGCCCCAAGGGGACCTACGAGTTCGAGCCCATCTCGTGGGACGAAGCGATGGAGACCGTCGCGGAGCGGCTCCAGTCCATCAAAGCGGAGTCGGGACCGGAAGCCACTGCGATCTACACGGGGCGCGGCAGCTTCGAGCTCTCGTTGTGCGACATCTTCCAGCCGGCCGGTGTGGCGATCTCGTCGGCCTCGAGTGTCCTCTTCCCATTCGGCTCGCCCAACACCCTGGGTGTCGGTGCCCTCTGCTACGTCTCGTTCGCGATGATCGCGCCCCACACCACGATGGGCGAGATGTACCACACGATGGATTTCGACATCGACCAGGCTCAGCTCATCGTGGTCTGGGGAGCCAATCCGGCGACCGACTCACCGCCGTTGGCCCACGAGCAGATCAAGCAGGCTCGGGCCAGGGGCGCGGAGGTCGTCGTCATCGATCCCCGTCGAACCGAGACGGCCCGAGACACCGGCGCCGAGTGGGTGCCCATCCGTCCCGGCACCGACGGCGCGCTGGCACTCGGGTTGATCAACGTTCTGGTCGAAGAAGAGCTCTACGACGAAGAGTTCGTGAGCCAGTGGACGATCGGGTGGGAGCCGCTGGTGGATTACATCCAACACTTCCGGCCGGAAGCGGTGGAGGAGATCACCGGGATTCCGGCGGGCAAGGTCGTGGAGCTCGCGAGGCGAATCGCCGGCGCTCGGGGAGCGTGTCCGGTCATGTACACGGGACTCGAGTACGCGGACAGCGGGGTGCAGGCGATCCGCGCCGTCTTCACACTCTGGGGTGTGGCCGGCCAACTCGACGTACCTGGCGGGCTGCTGTTCCGGATGAAGGAGAACCGTTTCCCGATCAATCGGCAGGGGCTGGTCGAGAATCCGGACGTGCGCCAAGCGCTGGGCCGGGACCGTTTCCCCGTCTACAGCATGTATCGCGGCGAATCCCACGCCATTGCTCTTCCGGATTCGATTCTGAAGGGCGAGCCCTACAAGATCCGTGCGCTGATGATCCTGGGCGGCTCGATCATCACTGCGTGGCCGAACCCGACCATCTGGCGCGAAGCGCTGGGGGCGCTGGACTTCCTGGTGACCATTGATCGGCACTTCACCGCCGACGCAGCCTGGGCCGATATCGTCCTGCCGGCCACCACGGGCTACGAGATCAGCTCCTACATGACTTACGGACCCCTCTTCAAGCTCCGCGAAAGGCTCATCGATCCGGTCGGAGAGGCCCGGGACGACTTCCATATTCTCGCGGAGCTGGCGTCGCGACTCGGGTATGGAGACACGTATCCACAGAGCGATGAAGAGCGTTTGAGCCACGCTCTCGAAGGCTCCGGCTTCACCCTGGAAGAAGTCCGTGCCAATGACGGCGAGGTCCGTTGCCCCACGGTGATGACGCAGTACAAGAAGTGGGAGAGGGGGCTGCTGCGGCCGGACGGTCAGCCGGGCTTCGACACTCCGACAGGCAAGTTCGAGATCGCCTCGAGCATTCTCGAAGAGCATGGCTACGACGCGCTGCCCGTCTACACCGAGCCGAAGGAGGGACCCCTGGCCCGACCCGATCTGGCGCAGCGCTATCCGCTGGTGTTTAATTCCGGGGCGCGCATCTTCGCCGATTTCAGGTCGCAGCATCACGGGGTTCCCGGTCTCCAGCGCAAGGCGCCCGAGCCCATGGTGACCCTGAATACCGAGGATGCCGAGGCGCGGGACATCTCCTTGGGCGACTGGGTCTACCTGGAAACCTCCCGCGGGCGGCTGAAATACCGCGCCCAGGTCACGGACGACATCGTCCCGGGGGCTATCGAAGCGAACATGGGAGGTGGTGGGCCTCTGGGTACGGAGGCCTGGCGAGAGTGCAACGTGAACGACCTCACGGATCTGGCGAACTACGATCCGATCAGCGGCTTTCCGGTCTACAAGGCTCTCCTGTGTGAGGTCGTGAAAGCCGAAGGCGGCGGCGGTTCGAAACTCGAGCCGAGCGTCCAGGAGAGTGAGGCTGACGCCAGCGGAGGTGCCATCGAGCAGCAGCGCCCGACGAGACAGGTCTACCTGGACAACAACGCCACCTCGAACGTGCACCCGGAGGTGCTGGAAGCGATGCTGCCTTTCCTGCAGGAGCAGGGTGGCAACCCGTCCAGTGTTCACGGCCGGGGTACGGCAAGCCGAGACGCGGTCGAGAGCGCGCGGCGTAAGGTGGCTCAGGTCCTCAATTGCACCGCCAGGCGAGTCGTTTTCACCAGCGGTGGAAGCGAAGCGGACAATCTGGCCATCAAGGGGGTCGCCTTCGCATTCCAGGACAAGGGGAATCACATCATCACCTCTTCCATCGAGCATCCGGCAGTGTTGAATGCGTGTCGGGGCCTGGAGGCCTTCGGGTTCGAGACCACCGTGCTCGAGGTGGACTCGGATGGCAGGGTCGATCGGCGACGGTTGGCGGAGGAGCTACGGCCCGAGACCCTTCTCGTCAGCGTGATGATGGCCAACAACGAGATCGGTACTCTGCAGCCGATCGCGGAGCTCGTATCGCTGGTGCACGAGCATGGTGCTCTCTTTCATACCGATGCGGTCCAGGCCCTCGGCAAGATTCCGATTGATGTGAGAGAGCTCGATGTAGATCTGCTGTCACTCTCGGCACACAAGGCTCACGGTCCGAAAGGCGTGGGAGCTCTCTACGTCAAACAGGGCGTCAGCCTGTCTCCTCTCATCGATGGGGGCGGGCAGGAACGAGAGCTGCGATCGGGCACCGAGAATGTTCCGGGCATCGTTGGCTTCGGCAGGGCCTGTGACCTGGCGGCACGATGGCTGAACCAGAGAGAGCCTGAACGAATTGCCGCATTGCGAGATCGGTTGGAGGCCGGGATCCGCGACCTGGTTCCCGGTGCCAGGCTCAACGGCCACGCAACGGAGCGCCTCCCCAACACGCTGAATCTCACCCTGCCCGAGATGCGCGGCGAGTCTCTGGTCCTCTTCCTCGATCGTCATGGGGTCTACTTCTCCTCCGGCTCCGCCTGCAAGTCGGGGAATCCGGCACCATCCCACGTCCTGTTGTCGATCGGTCTTACCGAGGAGGAGGCGCATTGCGCCGTGCGGCTGTCGCTCGGGGTGGACAATGACGAAGCGGACATCGACTACGTTCTGGAGGCGTTGGGCGAGGTGATTCGGGAGAGCCAGAACAGTGTCCGATTCGTGTCGTGCCGTTAGCCGTGGTTTCCCTACAGACGTGGAGCTCGGGCCCTGGGTAGCTCGGGGTAGGGGCAGTCCGAAGGTCGAGCCGGGCCGTAGAGTTGGAAAGAAAGAACGGGCCACTCGGCCCCGAGACGAGGTGACGACCTGAGTAGAGCCGATTTTCCGAGCCTGACTCTGTCCGAGTGGCAGGGAACCCGAGACACGCTTCAGGGGTACTGCCGGCTGATGAGCGCGATCCGCCGCGAGTCGAGCCCGCGGCAGCGCCACTGGTCTCATGTCTCACTTCGTGTCGTCCCGGAAGGTCTCATCACGACGCCGATTCCTTCGCGCAGCGGCACCTTCGGCCTGCGGCTCGACCTGGTGCATGACAAGCTGCGGATTCTGACGAGTGGCGGTCAGAGCCTGGAGCTTCCCGTCGAGGGTCAATCCCTGGCGCAGTTCCACTCGGAAGTCATGGCAGCCTTGAGAGGGCTGGAAGTGGCCTCAGAGGTCGAGGCCGAGGCGTTCTCTGATAGGTCGTCCGGTGAGTGGGATTCGGCGGCGATCGGACGGTATAGGCAAGCGCTCGTTCAGATCGATGCCGTCCTCAAGGCATTCAAGGGAGAGCAACGCCAGGAGACCTCGCCGGTACAGCTCTTTCCCCACCACTTCGATCTGGCCTTGACCTGGTTCTCGGGCCGACAGGTGCCCGGTCAGGAAGCGAAGGACGAGGAGCGGTCGGACGAGCAGATGACGTTCGGCTTCGCTACCGGAGACGAGACCGTTGCACAGCCCTACTTCTACGCCACCGCCTATCCGGAGCCTGAAGGATTCGTCGGTTCTCCGCTACCGGAAGGGGCCTATTGGAACGAGGCCGGCTTCTCAGGAGCCGTACTGCCATACGCAGCGCTCGAACAAGTGGACGAACCGCGGCAGCTTCTCGCGGAATTCCTCCGGCGGGCACACGAAGCCGGTGCGTCGAGAATGACGGGCTGACTCGCACTGCGGCGTCAGAACGTCAGGCAGCAATCGAGGAGTCGGTCTGAGCTGGATTCTCGAGATCCAGCCCATAGAACACTCTCTCGAAAGGAGCCAGCCGGCGCCTGGCACCTTCTGGATTCCCGCACTCGCGGCATACGGCGAGCGTGCACTTGTGAGGAATCGAGAAGGGGCGGCGGGTGTAGCAGATCCAGCAGAAAAGTCTCAGCATATTCCTATCCGGGGACCAAGGACTGCAAGCGAGATGCCACAGCGCCCTCCGGCGCACTCGAGATCTCAAGTCACTGGAATTATTGAATTTGGGGCGACAGCTGCCAGACGATCTGACGCCGAGCAGGGAAGAATTGCCCGGTCGCCAGGCAAGCGGCTCGGAAGAAAATCCTCGATGCGCCCCAGCCCGTTCTCGAGGTGCTGCTGTCCGCAGCGCTCTCGATCTCCGCTTGCGAGTCCTCGGAGGGCTCTAGGTCGGAGTCAGGGAGTTCCTGCCCAGGCCCGTATTCGCTCGATGGCCTGGGCATTGTCCTCTTCACTCCCGAAAGCGTCATAGCCGAAGTCCTGGCCGGCCTCCTCCGCGATGAGTTGGTAGGACTCGTCGCGGACCAGAGGCGGCGACGCGGGCGAGAGCAGCTCGATCGCAGTCTTCAGGCCTCGTGGATCACCCCGGCTAGCCAGCAGTTGGGCGGCTTCGAGTCTCACGAGGGGCTCTACCTCTGCCGCTGCCAACTCGACGATGAGGTCGGCGCTCTCTTCGGATTCGACCGTGGCGAGCACTTCGAGCCAGTTCTCGCGCTCCGAGGTATCGGCCTCGCCGATGCGGTGGCTCAGGAGCTCCCGACTACCGGGAGTCTCCATGATTCGTTCCGCGATGCACGGAGCCTGGCCTCCGCACTCGGTCGAGAGCTCCCCCCACAGGGAGTCGTGAACGTGAGCATGACCCGCTTCGTCCTCATGCTCGGCTTCCCAGTCGTGCTCGTGCGCGATCTGCAGGAACGTGCTGCTGGAAAAGAATACGCTCAGACCCGCGAGCACCAAGACGACGGCGGTGATTCCAGCAGCCGCTTTTACGGTGGCTCCGACCCGACTCGGCGCAGCGAGAATCGAGTAGATGAGACCTGCCAGCAGCAGAGCGCCCCCCAGCGAGGCCACGACCGAGGGACCGGAGGGCAGGTCGAAACGGTAGGAGGCGACCAGCCCGAGCGCGCAGGCGACCAGCCCGACGCTCCATCCAATCACCAGCCTGGTGCTGATCCGCTCCGCAAAAAGTGAGGCGATGACCGCGGGGATGACCAGGAACGAGAAGACGAGCAGCACCCCGGCGATAGCCACAGACGAAGTGATCACAAAGGCGAAGGTGACGTAGAAGATGAAATCCCACAACCGGACCTTTAGACCCTCGGCATAGGCCTGCTCGGGATGAAACGAAATGGCGAAGAACTGCCGGCGAAGCGCGACGTGGAGAAGCCCTACCAGGGCATAGATTCCGGCTGTCTTGATGATGGTTGGCCACCGTACCCAGAGCAGCGTTCCGGTGAGGGTCTCCTTGATGTGCTCCGAGCCCTCAGGAGCGCGATCGGCGACCAGAATGGCCAGTGCCAGAGCCACAGCGTAGGTGATGCCGATGATCGCTTCCTGCGGTATTCGCTCATGCCGCATCCGGGTGACCGCGAAGATGCCGGCGCCGATGATGGCGAAGGCGAGAGAAAAGACGTAGGCGGTCTGACTGTGCGGGCTCAAGCCCAACAAGAACCCGAACGTCGCTCCGAGTGCGGCGATCTGCGCCAGAGCCAGGTCCACGAAGATGACTTTTCTCTGGATGACATGCAGGCCGAGATAGGCATGGATGCCCACCAGGACCACGCACGCCGCGAACGGCGCCGCCATCAACGCGGTCAGCTCTCTCATGCGACTATCCTTCCGTCGCCTCGAAGGCTGCTAGAAGCCGCCCGATCCATGCGTCCACGAGCTCCTCGTACCCATCGATCCCGGCTTCACCCTCCGAGTAGAGAGGCACGGTCACCACGGTGGCGCCCGTTCGGTTGGCGATCGCCTTCGGCTTCTCCGGATTGAAGTAGTTGGCGGAGAGGATCACTTCGATCCCCTGGTCGCGGATCAGATCCATGATGGTCTCCACGTGACGCGGGGTCGGAGGAATGCCCGGTTTGGGCTCCACGTAGCCGACCATATCGAGTTCGAATCGGTGGGTGAAGTAGATCCAGTTCTTGTGGTAGCCGATCAACTGGTGTCCGCGGATGGGCTCGACCTGTTTCAGCCAACCGGCCAGCCGGTCGGCCAGGGTCGAACCGCTCCCGGCGGGGTATTCCTTTCCTTCCAGAAAAGTGCGCAGCTTGCCGGCCAGAGCGAGTCGGGCCAGGGTGTCACCACCTAGGAGGTCGACGAGCTCATCACCGAAAAGACGCCGATGAAGACGGTCCTCGAGGGCGGCTTCCCGTTCGCGGTAGTACTCGGTGTTGGCGGGGTCGATCTTCTCCAGCCCCGCCAGAATATTGCGGGCTATGATGATCATGTTCAGCGGATCGGTGTGGATGTGGGGGTTGCCGTACACGTGGACATCACCCTCGGAACGGCTCAGGGTGGTTGGCTTGTCCAGTAGCTCTATGCCGGTCCAGGCAGCCACGTATCCGGGCGCCCCTTCGAGAATATTGCGATTCCCGGCAGCATCGAGAAGCGTCGGAGCCCACAGCTCCAGGTCCAGGCCGGTCGAGATGAACATGTCCGCTGTTCGGAGTTTGGTTTGAAAGGAGGGTTTGGGCCGGACGAAGTGGGCATCCTGGTCACCGCGGCAGATGGCTTCGGCCTCTACGCGGTCACCACCAATCTCCCGTACAACCCAGGCGTAGTCGGGAATCGTGGCCACGACCTGGAGAGGAGAACCGGGAGAAGCGGGTGTCGATTGAGCCTGTAGAGGGGCTGCAAGTGCACAGCAAACCGCCCCAAGAGCGATGAGTGTGGACAACAGAATCGGACTGGAGGTGCGTGTCGGTTTCATGATCGCTCCCTGTCCATCAGTAGTTTTCGTGTTTGTGCGGTCCGGCCGCGAAGGTGACCTGGAGCCAAAGCCGGTTGTCTGTTTTCGGGCCCCGGGGTGAGATGAAATCGCGATCGATTCGCTGGTACTGCAGACGGAGTCGTACGAACTCACTCTGCCAGTAGGTCAGGAATGGGGTCCAGCCGGTGTCCTTCAGGCCCTCGCGGAACTCCTCTGGATCGTGGATCCCGTGCGCATAGCCAGGCAGCTCTGCATTGTCGTAGCGCAGTCCGACGATCCATCGACGGCTCAGCCGGCCGAATAAATAGGCATAGTACGAGTCCGAAGCGATCGAGGGTGCGTCCGCCGTGTCGAAATCGGTGTGGATGTACTCCCCGCGAAACTCCAGGCTGCGATAGCGGGCCCGGTTGGTCGGTTCCCAGACGTAGGCGAAGTCGAAACCGTAGATATCGGTCTTCGTGCTTCCCGTTTCCGAGTTGGGTCCGCGAGTCCAGTTCAAGCCGAGGTCGAAATAGGCGTCGGGCCCCAGGTCGAAGAACCCGGTGTGGCGCAGGAGAAAGGCCGGATCATTCCAGTCGGCGCCAGCGAATGCCACTGGATTGTCGGCGTTGGTGATCTCCAGGGTCAGTCCGTTGTTGGTCGCCCAGAGCTTGCCCAGCTGCCAGTCCAGTCCGATTCCGAGACCCGTGAGCCCTTCGTGACCGAAGGCGTGCTCGAGAGCGAAGGGTGTGTCGACACTGGGGAGGGCGTGGCGGTGCCAGCGGTTGAGCGTGCCGTACTGCTGTCGGAATTTGCCGACATAGAGCCTCGTGTGCAGGGGCAGAGCCACCCATTCCATGTAGGCCTCCTCGACGTTGACTCCGATCTCGCCGCCATGTGCGTGCTCGTCTTCGTGCTCCTCCTCCTCGTCGTGTTCCTCCCCTTCGTGCTCATGGTCGTCGAGGGGGAAGGTGTAGGGCTCCTGGTGGCCGGCCAGGGTCGCCTTGAATCGTGTATAGGGATCGAGAGGCGCCTGTAGCGCGATCTCGGCGCCCCGCAACACGAAGCCGTCCTTGATGTCGCTCTCGGACCAGTCGTAGGAGACATCTCCAACGAAGCTGATCTCGGGATTCAGTGCCTGCTGGGTGCGCTCACGTCCGACGAAGGTGTCGCGTTGCGCGGCCGCCTCTTCCTCTTTGAGCTTTTCGTCGGCAGTCAGCTCCTCCGCCTCCGCGAGCAGCGCTTCCAGCTCGTCATCCTGTTTCTGCTTCTGTGACTCCGCGACCTGGCCCTTGAGCTCGTTGAGCTGCTCCTGGAGCTCGCGGATCTGGCGCTGGTAGCTCTCTTCGAGCTCCTCGAGCCGTTGCTCGAGTCGTCGAATGTCCTCGGCGGGATCGTCGCCGACCTCCTGGGTCTCTTCGGACTGGGCGTTGGCAGGCGGTACCCCCAAGGGCAAAGCCAGAATCACCAGGATCAGAATCCAGTATCTTCTGTGACGTCCTACGGGTATTTCCACGGCAGTTTCTCCTGATCGTTGACGCTGTGAGCAGATGGGTCGGTCAACAGTACGACCAACCGGCCTTGCCCACTCGATCGAGCGTGGCAAGGCCTGCTGAATGTGGCGTCAGGACCTGGGAGGACCGCGAGGGTCTGCGTACCGTAGAGGGGGTGTCGAGACCAGCCTCTCCGAAGTCGCTTCGACCTCGGCCTGCAGACTGGGCTGCGGCGGGTCTTCCGCACCCTGGGTACTGGCATGGGTCAGGATGCGCTGCAGAACACAGGCTGCGCATTCGAGCAGATCGGCGTCCGTGGCGGGCACCAGAGAGGTGTTTCCGCTGGCTGTCCGAGAGATGAGAGTGTCGCTGTCGTCGGAGCTCTCGAGGGGGGCAGTGTGCCAGTGGGGAAGCCCGCTGGCGGCAATGACGATCGCCAGGACCAGAAGGGCCGTCAGCTGATGGATTCCTTTGCGCCCTCTAGTCATGTTGTAGCTCAATCAACGCGGCCCGGGTCTGGATCGACCTTAGCGAGATTGTAGCAGGGGAGTGGCTCCAGAGAGTGTGAAGCTCTCTGGAACCGGCGGTTGAAATCTGATATATTAGATATCAAAAGACACAATCAAGACGAGAATCCCCATGGCTGACAACGGCATCTTGCAGCTCCGCTCCCTACGGGAACAGGTGTACGAGTACCTTCGTGATGCCATCAACCGCGGCGAGCTGGACGCCGGCTCGTTCCTGGATCAAAAGCAGCTGTCGGAGAATCTGGGCATCAGCAAGACTCCGTTGAGGGATGCCCTGATTCAACTCGAGACCGAGGGATTCGTCTCGATCCTCCCCAGGCGAGGTGTGGTCGTGAATCGACTCACGCTCGAAGACGTCCGGAACCTCTACGAGATCATCGGCGCTCTGGAGGGCGCAGCGGTCATTTCGGTAGGCGATCTCTTGGAGGAGGCCCACTATCGACAGATGCGGGCTCTCAACTCGGAGATGGTGGCGGCCGTGGAGGCGGGAAACTTCAACCGCTACTACGCTCGAAATCTCGCATTTCACGAGGTCTTTCTGGGCCTGACCCGGAACAACAGTCTGCGTCGGATGGTGGAGAACGCCAAGCACCGGCTGTACGACTTTCCACGGCGCAGAGAGTTCGTGCCCGAGTGGGAGCTGGCTTCGACGGAAGAACACGCCGCGTTCCTGGACCTTCTGGAGAGTGGAGATGTGCGGGTGGCGGCCGACTATCTGCGGGATGTCCATTGGTCATTCGCGGTGCAGCAGCGGTTTATTCTCCAGTACTACTTCCCAGACGCCGAGCTTCTCAAAGCGGAGGGGGCCTGAGACGTGGTTCGGGGAGAGGTGTTCAACGTCCAGCGCTTCTCGGTTCACGACGGCCCCGGGATCCGTACGGCGGTCTTTCTCAAGGGCTGCCCACTGGCTTGCGTGTGGTGCCACAACCCGGAGGGGATTTCCCCTCGTCCAGAGATCCTGATGACACCCAGCCGGTGTGTCGGCTGCGGTGAGTGCGTCTCGGTGTGTCCGAGGGACCTGCCGGTTCCTCTGCGATCGCCGAGTCTCGAAGATGCCGAGCACTGCCTCCTGTGTGGAGCCTGTGCGGACGCTTGCCCAACCGAGGCGCGACAGATGGCGGGCCACTCGATGAGCGTCGAGGAGGTCGTCGAGGTTGTTCTGAAGGACCGGATCTTCTACGACGAATCCGGGGGAGGGGTGACCTTCTCGGGCGGCGAGCCCTTGCGTCAGGCGGGGTTTCTACGCTCTGCCCTCGAAGCCTGCAAGCACGAGAGGATCCACACCGCGGTGGACACCTGCGGCCTGGTCGGGCAGGAGGACCTGCTCTCCGTGGCCGACTTCACGGATCTGTTTCTCTTCGATGTGAAGATGATGGACGACGACAAGCACCGCCGCTACACCGGGGTTTCGAACCGCCAGATCCTGCTCAACCTCGAAGCTCTGGGGCGAAGGGAGCGGCGGATCTGGATGCGAGTACCGGTCATTCCGGGCGTCAACGACAATTCCGAGAACCTGGAGGCCACTGCCAGGTTGGCGGCCTCGATCCCCTCGGTCGAGCGAGTCTGCCTGCTGCCCTACCACCCGCTGGGTGAGAGCAAGTCGAGGCGCTTGGACAGGGATGCGAGCCTTCCGGACCTGGGGGCTCCCACCCCCGGCAAGATGCAAGCACTGGTCGAGCTGGTGGAAGCGGAGGGCATTGCCGCCAGCATCGGAGGATAGAGAGACATGAATGAACGAACACGACGACTTCGACAAGAGAGCTTGGATCTGTTGCCCTCCATCTCCAGCGAGCGCGCCGAGCTGCTGACCGACTTCTATCAGGAGCATCTGGGTCGGCACTCGGTCCCGGTGCTCCGGGCCATGTCCTTCCGCCATCTGTGCGAGAACAAGACCCTGTATCTGGGCGAGGAGGAGCTCATCGTGGGTGAGCGGGGGCCTCGACCGAAGGCGGTCCCGACTTATCCGGAGCTGACCTGCCACAGCCTGGAGGATCTCAGAATCCTCGACTCGAGACCGAAGACCGCCTATCAGGTGCCAGAGCGGTGCCTGGAGGCCTATCAGAGCAAGGTGATTCCCTACTGGAAGGGTCGCTCGCTGCGGGATCGTATCTTCGCAGACCTCCCCGAAGCCTGGCACGAGGCCTACGAGGCGGGCATCTACACCGAGTTCATGGAGCAGCGGGCTCCCGGCCATACCGTCCTCGACGACAAGATCTACTCGAAGGGCATGCTGGATTTCAAAGCGGACATCGCCGAGTCGCTGGCCGGCCTGGATTTCGAGGAGGACCCTGCCGCCCAGGAGAAGCGTGAGGCCCTTCGGGCCATGGATATCGCCTGTGACGCGGTAATCCTCTTCGCCGAGCGTCATGCCGAGCTGGCGGAGGATCGGGCCGCGGTGGAGGAGGACCCGAAGCGGCGGGCCGAGCTCGAGAAGATAGGTGAGGTCTGCCGGCACGTTCCTGCCAGAGCGCCACGGGATTTCCACGAAGCGCTCCAGTACTACTGGTTCTGCCACCTGGCTGTGATCACGGAGCTCAACGGGTGGGACGCGTTCAATCCAGGACACCTGGACCAGCATCTCCTTCCCTTCTTCGAGAAGGGCCTGGCGGATGGAAGCCTGACTCGAGAGACGGCAAGAGAGCTCCTCGAGGCCTTCTTCGTCAAGTTCAACAACCACCCGGCACCGCCCAAGGTTGGCGTCACCGCAGCCGAGAGCGGCACCTACACCGACTTCGCCAACATCAACATCGGCGGACTCCTGCTGGATGGCTCGGACGGCTCGAACGAGATCTCCCACATCCTTCTGGACATCGTGGACGAGATGCATCTCCTGCAGCCCAGCACCAACGTCCAGGTGTCACGCAAGACTCCCGACGCCCTCCTCGACCACACATTGCGGGTGGTTCGCAAAGGGTATGGCTTTCCCTCCATCTTCAACGCCGACACGGTCGTGGAGG
>JARFQS010000422.1 GCA_029287645.1 Thermoanaerobaculia bacterium
TCGGCTACGAGGCCCGAGGTCCGCTCGGCGACACGACGTCCCTGGTCCGTCGAGCGGAGTCAGGGCTTGCGGAAGCTCGCTCGAGTCTCCAACGCCCTGTCACGGAAGGCGCAGCCCTCCATGTGGTCGTTGACGAGGCCCATGGCCTGCATGAAGGCGTAGACGGTGGTGGGGCCGAGCCATACGAATCCTTCGTCCTTGAGCGCCTTGGCCAGAGCGACACTCTCTGGCGTCGTGGCGGCAAGCGGTGAGGACACCGCTGGCTCGTACGCCCAGACGAAGCTGGCGAGGCTCTGAGATCGCTGAAGGGCCAGGGTGCTCTTGGCATTGGTGATGGCGGCTTCGATCTTGCCCCTGTGCCTGATGATCGAGGCATCGCCGAGCAGGCGTTCGACGTCCTCGGGTCCCATTGCAGCCACGGCTGTCGGATCGAACTCGTGGAACGCACGTCGGAAGGCGTCTCGCTTGCGGAGCACCGTGATCCATGACAGGCCACTCTGGAAGGACTCCAGGCAGAGCTTCTCGAACAGCCGCTGGTCGTCAGCGACGGGATAGCCCCATTCGTCGTCGTGGTACGACACGTAGTCGGGTGTGCTCACTCCCCATGCACACCGGGGTACGCCATCGGGACCAATCGCAACATTCATGGGTGCGACCATAGATGGCGGGCTTGGATTGTTGTGGGGTGGGATGACGTCGGTCTTCCGTGGACTCAAGATCAGCGAATCAGGAGCCGTATTCGCTCTTGGCTTCCCTCGTCATCAGTTCACCGATCGCCTCGACGGGTGAGACACCTTCGTAGAGGACACGACCAACCTGGGCTGCGATCGGCATCTCGACGCCGTATTGGTCTGACAGGGCGAGCACGCCCCGCGTCGACTTCACTCCCTCGGCGACCATGTTCATCTCCCCGATGATGTCGTCGAGCTTGCGGCCTTCTCCGAGCCCGACTCCGACCTTGTGGTTGCGCGACTGGGTCGAATTGCAGGTTGCCACGAGGTCGCCAAGCCCTGCGAGTCCCGGGAAGGTTCGGATGTCACCGCCCATCGCCACTCCGAGCCTGGTCATCTCCACCAGGGCCCTGGTGATGAGCGTCGCCAGCGTGTTGTCACCGAAGCCCATGCCCTGGGCCATACCGGCAGCAATAGCCATCACGTTCTTCGTGGCACCCGCCGACTCGGATCCGATGACGTCCGAGTGTGTGTAGACACGAAAACGCGGGCCCATGAACACTCCCTGCAGGGTGCGCGCGGTCTCATCGTCCTGAACAGCAATCACGGTGGCTGCTGGTTGCCCGCCCACGATCTCGCGGGCGAGGTTCGGTCCCGTCAGCACGCCGATCACCGATGAGTCGTGATCGGGCAGCACATCGGCCGTCACCTGGGTCATCCTCATCAGCGTTCCCTGTTCGATCCCTTTGCTCAGTGAGAGGATCGGCACGTTCGGCGGGATGCGAGGTGCCGCCGACTCGAGAATGGACCGGAAGCCGTGGGATGGCACGCCGACCACGAGCACGTCCGCACCCTCGACCGCATCCTCGAGGTCGGTGGTCGCAGACAACTCGGGAGGCAGGTCGAGGCCTGGGAGGTACTCCGAGTTGCGGTCGTGAAGCGTGATGTCTTCAGCCACATCCTCCCTCCGTGCCCAGATCGTCGTCTCCACCTTCGGAGCGATCATCGCGGCGACCGCCGTGCCCCATGATCCTGCGCCTATCACGGTGTATCGCATGTCGGAGTCCTCATCTCGGTGCTGCATCGAAGTGGGATCCACCATACGCCCAAACGGCTGTCGATGGAGAACGTCCCACTAGCTCCGCGTTGAACTACATACTTGCAATTCAGAGACAGCGATAGCAAGGTGGACGTCGTGCCTCAGTGGAACAGCAGCTCTGCTCCCGATTCCCGTTCGTATGTGCTCGATACCTGTGTTCTGTTGGCCGATCCCCAATCGTTGCTCCGCTTCGATGAGCACGCCGTGGTGCTGCCCCTGGTGGTCATCGAGGAGCTCGACAAGCAGAAGATCCGTATGGACGAGGTGGGAGCGAACGCTCGGCGTGCGATCCGGCTTCTGGAGGAGATGGGTGCATCACGACCAGGTGGCCTCTCCTCGCCCCAGGCGCTGCCGTCGGGTGGAACGATTCGCATCGAGTTGAACGGTGTCCACTCGGATCGGCTTCCAGAGTTCCTGAATCCCTCCACTCCTGACCACCGCATTCTGGCGACCTGTCTCAACCTGAAGGACGAGGGCCATGACGCTGTGCTCGTCACCAAGGACGCATCCTTGCGAATAAAGGGAGCGCAGCTCGACGTCGACGTCGAGGACTATCGAGGTGACACGGTCCAGGTCGACGAGTCCTACTCAGGGGTTCAGGAGGTCGAGGTCGACTCGGACATCGTCGAGGAGCTCTACGACTCGGGCAAGGTCGTTGTTCCCGAGATCCGAGGAATCGTCAATCAGTACCTCGTCCTGAAAGGGCCGGGCTCGTCGTCGGCCCTCGCACGAGTCGCCGAGGAGGGAGAGGATCCGATGGTGGTCAGGGTCTCGGGCTCCCGACACATGTTCGGGATCGAGACGAAGAACCTTCGACAGGCCTTCGCCGCCGATCTGCTCATGGACCCGGACATCTCGGCCGTGAGCCTGATGGGCATGGCGGGCACGGGCAAGACGTTCTTGTCCTTGGCTGCAGCGCTCGAGCAGGTGGTCGAACTCGGCCGGTATCGCCGTGTCTCTGTCTATCGGCCGTTGATCGCGGTCGGTAGGCAAGAAGTCGGGTTCCTGCCAGGTGACCTCAGCGAGAAGCTCGAGCCCTGGATGGCCGC
>JARFQS010000448.1 GCA_029287645.1 Thermoanaerobaculia bacterium
GACCCCAAGACCCCAAGACCCCAAGACCTCAAGACCCCAGTTCTATTCGCTGATTCGGCGAGGCTCCTCGTCGATAGGCTCTGGCGCGGACAGATCCCGCTTGCTCTGCTCCGAGACCTTGAGCTCCGAGAGCTTTCGTCCCATGGGCATCAGGCGTCGATCGAAGGACCCGACCGCCCGGTTGTAGGCATCCAGCGCCGATTTGAGCCCCTTGCGGACACCTTCCAACTCCGTTCCCAGCTTCGCGGCCCTGTCATAGAGCTCGCGGGCGGCTGCAGCGATGGCATCAGCGTTCTCGGCCATGGAGCGCTGTTGCCAATAGATGGCCACAGTGCGCAAGAGGGCCACGAGGGTAGTGGGTGTGGCGATGAGCACTTTCGATCGTAGGGCTTCTACCTGAAGGTCAGGGTCCTTCGAAAAGGCCGCGCTCAAGAAGGGGTCGCCCGGCAGAAAGAGGACCACCAGATCGAGGTCGGACCCGATGCTCGCCGCATAGTTGCGATCGGCCAGAGCCTTGATGTGGCCCTTGAGCGCCTTGACGTGGCGATCGAGAGCGGCCTCTCGCGCCTTCTCCTCGGTCGCCTCGGTGGCGTCGAGGTAGTCGGTCAGAGGCGCCTTGGCGTCGACCGCGATCTTCCGGCCACCGGGTAGGTTGACCATCATGTCCGGGCGCTTGCCGTCGCCCACCGTCGTCTGCTCCTCGAAGTCGCAGTGGTCGGTCATGCCGGCCAGCTCGGCTACATTGCGCAGCGCGATCTCTCCCCAGCGCCCTCGCACCTGCGAGCTGCGAAGTGCGGTGGCCAGCGAGGTGGTCTTGTCCTGCAGGGTCTGGGTGGCCTGCGCCAGTTGCTGGACCTGCTGATCGATCCGGGAGTAGGCGTCGATCCGCGCCTTCTCGATCAAGAGAGTCTTCTCGTCGAGTTTGCCCAGAGTCTCTCGGAGTGGGCTCAACAGCGTTTCGATCGCCTTCTTGCGCTCCTCGAGCTCGGCACGGCCGCGCTCCTCGCTGCTCTTGAAGCGCTCCTGCGCCAGGTTCAAGAACTGTTTGCTGCTGCCAGCCAGTGCCTCGGCCGCCAGAGACTTGAAGCGGTCTTCGAGCTCCTGCTTGGACTGCTCGCTGAACGTCTTGAGCTCGGCGATGAGCTGTTCCGCCTTGACCTCGCGCTCCTGAGCGACCGCCACCTGGCTGCCGAGCTCGGCCAGACTGGAGCGCGCTTCCTCGAGCTGGGCCTCGAGCTCTTCGCGCCGACTCTCCTCGAGCTGTGCTTCGGCTCGAGCTGCAGACAGCTGGCCTGTGGTCTCGAGAAGGTCCTTCTGGCCCTTTCCGGCCCTCAGCAGGAAGGCGATAGCCGCGCCGATTACCGTGCCTACGAGGAAACTGAGCAGCAGAGGCAGAAGGGATTCGAAAGTCATTCTTCGCGTGCAGTTCGATAGGTTGAGGAGTGCTGTCCGACGGTTGCCATCTTACACTCTGGCGTGAGCTGGATCGGGCTCCTGTCTCAGGTGGGCTCGACATGGATGGATGGGGCTAGAATGGGATCTCCAGTATCGATGTTAGTGTTTCTCTGTGCGTTTCCTTCTCAATGCCAGCCGCCTGGGGAGAACACTCCTGGGTGCATCACTTCTGGTGTTCGGGGCCGGCTGCGCCAGTTTCAACCCGACGCCGATGGAGGAGGTGGGCTTCCTGGAACGCGCCGAGAGCAAGACGGAGGGCGATCTGACCGTGAGCGCCGTAGTGTTGTCCCAGGAAGAGGCGAGAGCGGCCTTCGATTCGAAGCTCTACAAGAAGAAGATCCAACCGGTCTGGCTGCAGATCGAGAACCGGAGCCAGAAGCAGTTCTGGTTTCTGCCGCGTGATCTGGACGCAGACTACTTCTCCGCCTTCGAAGTCGCATGGAAGAGCCATCGGATGTGGGCGAAATCGACCAATCAGAGGATCGATCAGTTCTTCGACGCTCAGCAGATGTTCTTCTCCGTACCTCCCGAGAGTGTCTCGTCGGGGTTCGTGTTCACAAACCGGAACCGGGGTGCCAAGTGGGTGTCGGTGACAGTGATGGGTGAGGATGCGGTGGAGAACTTCGGCTTTCTGCTGGAGATCCCCGGATTCAAGGCCGATTTCCATCAGGTCGATCCCGAGAGACTCCCCCAGGCCGAAGAGCTCGTCGATCTCGATGAGGAGGGGCTGCGGCGCTGGGTTGGAGAGCAACAATGCTGTGTGACGAACGCCCAGGGGACCGCAAACGGGGATCCGCTCAACATCGTCGTGGTCGGCACCGATTTGACGATTTGGCCGGCCTTCATTCGAGCAGGTTGGACCCCGACGGCCTCGATGCGGGGTAGCTCGATCCTCAAGACCGGAGCAGCGGGAATCTTCGGCACCGGCTACCGCTACGCTCCGATCAGCCCTCTCTATCTGTTCGGTCGACCCCAGGACATCGCCCTGCAGAAGGCCCGGGACAATGTCCATGAGCGCAACCATCTACGACTCTGGCTGGCACCGGTAACGTTCCGAGGCAAGCCGGTGATGATCGGGCAGATCAGTCGGGATATCGGAACTCGGCTGACCACCAAGAGCTCGACCCTCACCACCCACAAGATCGACCCCGATGTCGACGAGACCCGGGCCTATCTGACCCAGGACCTGCTGTACTCCCAGGCCCTGCAGGCTTGGGGGCACGTGGATGGCGGATCACCGGCGACGTTCGAGGCTCCTTCTCGGAATCTGACAGGTGATCCCTACTTCACAGACGGCATGATCGCGGTCTATTTCCTGACCGATGTCCCCACTTCGGCATTGGAAGTCGAGTACCTCGACTGGGAGGTTCCACCGCCGAGGTGAGCGGCGTCGCTATTTGTCGAGCGCCCGCAGCAACCAGGAGGAATCATGGCGATCTCCCTGACCGGCAAATCACTCACCATCGAAGACATCGAAGCCGTAGCTCGTCGGGGCGAATCGGTCGAGCTGCACCCGGATGCGCGGCAGCGAATCCTCGTGTGCCGAGAGTTCATCGAGCAGCGCATCGAGGCGCGCGAGATCATGTACGGTGTCAATACGGGCATCGGAGAGTTCAGTGAAGTGGTACTGGACGACGATCAGGTTCGCGAGTTCCAGCGCTACTTGATCTACAACCATGCGGCGGGCATCGGGGATCCGGCCCCGACCGACCACGTGCGCGCCGCTATGCTGCTGCGCGCCAACATCCAGGCCAACGGTTACTCGGCGTGTCGGATGGAGATCACCGAGACGCTGATGGCCATGCTGAATCGAGGCGTGACGCCGGTGGTCTGCGAGAAAGGCTCGGTAGGAGCGTGTGGCGATCTCGCTCCCATGAGTCAGATCGCCCTGCTGATGATGGGTGAAGGCGAGGCCTTCTACCAGGGAGAGCGCCTACCCGGGGCCGAAGCCCTGGAGCGAGCCGAAATCCCGATACCGGGTCTCAAAGCGCGCGACGGTCTCTCGACGATCAACGGCGACAATCTGCTCACCGCCATCGGGGCGCTCGTGCTCTTCGATACCGAGCGCTGGATCAATCAGGCCGAGATCGCGGCCGCCATGTCACTCGAGGCCCTCCGCGCGAACATGAAGCCCTATGACGCACGACTGCACGAGATGCGGGGCTTCGAGGGCGCCGTGACCACGGCTTCCAACCTCCGTCGGGTCATGGAAGGGTCCGACCTGCTTACGGGAAAGGAGAAGGTCAAGGTTCAGGATGCCTACAGCATGCGCTCGACCCCGCAGGTGATCGGTGCGGCCCGGGATCAGATGCGGTGGACGCGTCGACAGATCGAGATCGAGATCAACGGTATCGGAGACAATCCGCTCTTCCTACCCGAGGACCAGGTGGTGCTCACCGGCGCCAACTTCCAGGGGACCCCGGTCAGCCTGCCGATCGACACGCTGGGTGCGGCCATCACCATGGTCAGCGTGCTCTCCGAGCGCCGCCTGAACCGTTTGACCAACCCTGCCTTGAGCGCCGGCCTGCCACCTTTCCTGACCAAGGGGGCGGGCATGTTCTCGGGCATGATGCTCAGCCAGTACACCGCCGACATGCAGATCGTCGAGCAGAAGATGCTGTCGGCTCCCGCCTATATCCAGTCGATTCCAGCTGCCGCGGATCAAGAGGACTTCGTTTCGATGGGCATGAACTCGGCACTGAAGACGAGGCAGATCCTCGACGTGGCCTGTGGAGTCCTGGGCATCGAGTTGATGGCTGCGGCGCAGGCTCTCGACCTGCGCGAGTTCACTCCAGGCCATGGAACCCGTGCCGCCCACACGGCCATCCGACGTCATGTCGACTATCTGGATGAGGACCGTCCGCTCTACAGCGACCACAACGCGATGATGAAGGCGGTGCAGGATCTCGACGTGCTCGAAGCCGTCGAGAACGAGGTGGGAGCGCTCGCGACCTAGACCTGGCTCTCTGGGTGGGAAAAATGGTGGAGCAGAGGGGACTCGAACCCCCGACCCCCACGTTGCGAACGTGGTGCTCTCCCGGCTGAGCTACTGCCCCACGCCAAAGTCGGCAGCGAATTGTACCTCTGGCCGAGAGGCGCCACAAGGCGTCAGAGGTCGTCGACCGGAACCGGGACTTCCGTCGGCTCGCTTTCCAGGGCCTCGGCCAGGTCCCCGGGTCGCCGATGCTCGCCGGCCATTCGGATGAATGTCTCTTGGGCCGCGAGTCGGTCTTCGCCCTCGATGGGTGAGCGCCTCTCGTAGGTGCCGTCCGGCTGCGCGTCCCAGGCCGAGTAGTTGTCCTTCTCGTAGACACCCAGGATGCCATCGAGGTGCGCCTGGATCCTGGGATCGAGCACCTGCATGATGGTCTCGACCCGGTTGGTGAGATTGCGGTGCATCCAGTCGGCGGAGCCGATGAAGTGCTCGGCTTCGCCGCCGTTGGCGAATCGATAGATACGGCTGTGCTCGAGGAAGCGGCCGATGACGCCGAAGACCCGGATGTTCTCGGATAGGCCAGGCACACCGGGCCGCAAGCAGCACAGGCCTCGCACATTCAGGCTGATGGGAACTCCCGCCTGACTGGCCTTGTACAACTCGCTGATCACCGGCGGATCCTGGAGTTGGTTCATCTTGGCGCGAATTCCCGACACGCGGCCGTTCCTGGCATGCTCGGCTTCTCGCTGGATCAACTCGAGGAAACGTTGCCGCATGGTCACCGGGGCCACCAGGAGCTCCTCGTAGGCCGCTGGATAGGTCGCGCCCGTGAGCTGGTTGAAGACCCCGGCCACGTCCTCGCAGATCTCTCGATGGCAGGTCAGGATGCCCAGATCCTCGTAGATCCTGGCGGTACCCGTGTGGTAGTTCCCGGTGCCGACGTGAGCGTAGCGCCGCACCTGCCCTTCCTCCTCGCGTACCACCAGGGCGAGCTTGACGTGGGTCTTCAGCTTCTCGACTCCGTAGGCGACATGCACGCCTTCGTTCTCCAGAAACGTTCCCCATGCGATGTTCGGCGCCTCGTCGAAGCGAGCCGTGATCTCCACCAGAACCGCCACCTGCTTGCCCAAGCGAGCGGCCCGCGCCAACGCCTGAACGATCGGCGAATCCTTGTTCGTGCGGTAGATGGTGAGCTTGATCGCCAGGACACTCGGATCCACCGCCGCCGACTCGATGAATCTGAGAACCGAAGTGTCGAAGCTGTCGTAGGGGTGGTGAACGAGGATGTCCCCGCGGGTGATCTCATCGAAGATGGCCGCAGGGTCTCCGGGAGGAAGATGTCGCAGGCGTGGATGGATGACCGGAGTATGCGGCTCGAGCTTGAGATCGGGCCGATCGATCGACCCCAGTTCCAGCAGGTCCTTCAAGCCGAGCAGGGTTTCGGTCCGGTACAGGTCCTCGGGCTCGATTCCGAGCTGCTTGGAGACCCACTTGACCATCTTCTTCGGCATCTCGGCTGAGACCTGGAGTCGGACCACACCGGCGAACCGACGTGCCTTGAGCTCGGCCGAGACCTGCCGCACGATACTGCCCGGAATCTGCAAGTCGTCCTCGGAAAAGTCGGCGGAGGTCAGCGGATCCCCTTCAGCACCGCGAGTCACCCGGAACAGATGGACCTCGGTGGGAGCGCCCGAAGCGAACATCAGGTCCAGATTGGCGGCGATCACCTGCTCGAGCGGCACGAAACCGGCTCCATCCTCCAGCGGCACCCAGCGCGGTCGATTGTCGGGCAGCTTGATGCGGACGAAGCGCTCCTGGCCGGTGCGGTCGGTCCTCTGCACGGCCAGGTTCAGCGAGTCATTGCTGATGAAGGGAAAGGGATGCTCGGCATCGACAGCCAGAGGCGTCAGAATCGGTTGTACAGAGTTGCGGAAATACTCGCGCAGGGCCTTCTGCTGCGCTGGCTCGAGATCGGCGTGGCGTCGAATGGGCAGACCCTCTGCCGCAAAGGCCGGTAGCAGATTCTCTTCCAGGGTCGCGGTCAGAATCTCCACCTGGTCTCGGATCTCGATGCGGCAGGCTTCGAGTTGCTCGCTGGCAGTTCGGCCATCGAGCGACAGCTTGGAGGATCCCTTCTTGATCCTGCGCTTGAGACCGCCGATCCGTTTCATGAAGAACTCGTCGTGCAGCATGCCCATGATGCCGGCGAACTTCGCGCGTTCGAGCAGTGGCAGATCGGCGTCGTCGATCTGTGCCAGGACCCGACGAGCGAAGGCCAGCCAGCTCAGCTCTCGGTCGAAGAAACCCTCCGGGCTGTCGACAGCGATCGTCTTCTTTGCTTTTTCGGGCACGACTCGGTCCCCCGCTCCAGAAAATCACCGCTCCAGGTTTCGAATGAAGCCTGGTGGTCCCCAAAATGGGACACAACAAAATCTTAGCGCCTGCGCCCAGCTCGGGATGTGAATTGTCACCGTCTTGTCACAGACAGGTGGCATCTCCCACTGCCGAACCCCATGGGGATCGGGCCTGGCGGACGCTCGAGCTCGGCTACCAGCGGAACGCGTCACCATTGGCCGGCAGCTGGGGCCGAGGTCGGGACGCGTCTCCGGATCCGAGGACGGCGGCGAGTGCTTTGCGTGACTGATCCTCGCCGTGGTTGAGGAAGACCTGGCCGGGTACGGCGGGCAGGTCCCCGAACCAGCGAACGAGCTCCGCCTGGTCGGCATGGGCCGACAGGCCGTGCAGGGACAGAATCTCCGCCTCGACCGGAACGGGCTGGCCGTGAATGGACACGGTCTCGGCCCCATCCACCAGAGCACGACCCCGCGTTCCGCCGGCCTGGTAGCCGACGAAGACCACCGCGTTCCGGGCATCGGCCAGACGGTGTTTCAGATGATGCACGACCCGGCCTCCGGTCGCCATGCCGCTGGCCGCCACGATCACGGCTGGCTCGGTACGTTTGTTGAGCGCTTTGGACTGTTCGGAGCTCAGACACCTCTGGAAGCGGTCCGGGGCCAGTGGGTCGAGATGCTGCTCCACGAGCTCCAGCAGATCCTCGTCGTGCTCGGCTGTCGCTTGGTCGTAGAGATCGGTGGCCTTGATCGCCATGGGGCTGTCGAGAAACACCACGTCGGGATCGAGCTCTCCGTCGTTGGCCAGCTCGGAGAGGTGGTACAGGACCTCCTGCGTACGGCCGAGAGCGAATGCCGGGATGATGACAGTGCCACCCCGTTGGAAGACCCGCTGGATCACCTCCCGGAACCGTCGCTCGGGATCGCTCTGTTGGTGATGCCGATCGCCATAGGTGGACTCGAGCACCAGTGCGGCGGGCGGATCGAGTGCCGGCTCCGGATCCTTGATGATGGGCACATCGTAGCGGCCCACGTCGCCGGAGAAGCACCAGCTGCGCCGCTGTCCGTCGCTGCCCTTGGCCTGGATCTCCAAGCTGGCGGCACCCAGCAGATGGCCGGCACGACGAAATCGAACCCGAATGCCAGGCAGGATCTCGGTCGCCTGATCGAAGGGCAGAGTCTTGAGCAGCTTCAGCGTTCGCCGAGCGTCCTTGGCGGTGTAGAGGGGACGGGGCTCCGCGTGGCGACTGTAGCCCTTCTTCGCCGCGTAGCGCGCCTGTTCCTCCTGTAGGTGACCGGCGTCTTGCAAGATGAGTGAGACCAGCCCACGGCTCGGTTTCGAGCAGTAGATCGGACCCTCGAACCCCTCGGCTACGAGTCGCGGCAGCAGGCCCGTGTGGTCCAGGTGGGCATGAGTCAAGAGGACCGCGCCGAGCTCGTGGGGCTCGTAGCGGAACTTCCTCCAGTTGTACTGCTTCAGCTCCTCGTCACCCTGGTAGAGGCCGCAATCGACGAGAATCTGGGTTTCGCCCCATTGTAGGTGGGTACTGCTACCGGTGACCGAACCGCAAGCGCCGCAAAACGTGACCTGCCCCATGGTTGTCGGCTCCTTTGAGGATTCACCCGGCGATCGTACCACCGGGCCGGAAGGTGGGAATCGGCGGGCCAGCCATTTTGTTGTGGTGCGTTGTTGGATGGTGTACCTTTAGAG
>JARFQS010000459.1 GCA_029287645.1 Thermoanaerobaculia bacterium
ATTCTGGTGAACTCGCGGCGCGCGGCCTTGGCGTCGAACCAGTGATACGCCTGACCGGCCGCTACGAGGTCGATCGAAGCATCCGGCAACCCGGTGTCTTCGGCCGTGCCGTCGACACTGGCGAAGAGGCGGTAGGTGGCCAACAGCGCCTCGCCCGCCCTCCGCATCTCGAGGTTCGGTTCGACACCGTAAACTCGACACCCATTGTCCAGGAATAGACGGCTCAGGATCCCCGTGCCGGAGCCCAGGTCTGCCACCGCCCAGCCTGGCGAAAGACCACATTCGGTAGCCAGGAGATCCACCATCTCTTGTGGATACGACGGCCGCGAGCGGACATAGCTTTCCACGCGACGGCCGAATCGTTCCGTTGATCTCGTCATGGTCCGTACCCTGGATGAGCTTCGACCGACACCTTGCGACCGATTGGTGTGACGTGATCGGCTTCCAGTTGTTGAGGCTCTACGGCTCCGATCGGGCCAGGACGCTCTCCAGAGCCTCGAGGTCTTCTGGTGTCAGGTCGAGAAACTGGAGCCCGACATCGTAGGATGCTGGAGCGCTCTCCTGGAGCTCTTGAAGCCACACAACCTCGGAGAGGAAAGTCAGCGTCGACTCGTCCGGGAGCCTCAGCTCGATCTCGAGTCGGCTTCCCGGCTCCATGGGGTCGTCACTGTAGACCCGAACACCTCCCAGACCGAGATCGATGGCCTGCCCTCCCTTCGCGGCGAGAGGGCCTACAGGCCGGCAGTAGACCGGTGCCTGCAGCCGAGGGTAGCGCCTTCTTTCCTGGCGATCCGAGTCGTTGGTCACTCTACTTGCCCCCGTCCTTGCCTTCGATTCCAGCAGAGCTTACCACCTGAGCCCGAAGCTGCGAGGTGATAGCCCCAGCCGTGCTTTGGAGCGCTACATCCGGTCCGGTAGAGGCAACCCGAGAAGATCGCTGAGCACGGTGAGGCCCTGAACGAAGACCTGCATCGTCGCGAGCCTGGCGTTGCGTATCTCGAGGTCTTCCTCCTGGAGGATGGGGTGACGGTGGTAGATGGCGTGAAACTTCTGCGCCAGGTCCAAAGCATGTCTAGCCAGGAGCGAGAGCTCCAGGGACTCCCCAGCGGCCGCGGTCTTCTGCGGGATCAGAGCCACCGTGAGAATCAGGTCCCAGAGATCGTCGGCCCAGACCTCGGGTGGAAGGTCGCCGACCTGCGAGGACGAGACCTGGGTGGGTAGACCGGCTTCACCGAGGCGGCGGCCTATGTTGAGCGCACGGACAGCCGAGTACTGCAGATACGGACCGGAGTCCCCTTCGAAATTGAGTGCTTCGTCGAGGTCGAAGGCGATGACCCGGTTCGTGGTGGCCTTGACCATGAAAAACCGGAGAGCGGCGACCGAGATCTGCCGTGCCAGGACGTCGAGAGCCTCGGCACTCAGCTCACGGTTTCTCGAGCTGATCTCCTCTCGGCTCTTGGCCTCCAGCTGGTCGATCAGATCGTCGGCCTTGACCCCGATTCCCTTTCGTCCCGACATCTCGAGACTGCGGGCCTCTTCCTCGCCGTCCTCTTCGAGAAAGCCGAACTGACGGGCCGTTGCAGGCGACAGGGTCACCATTTCGTACGCGAAGTGGATCGATTTGCTGGCCTGGTCGTGGTATCCGAGCGCCTCGAGGCCGGCACGGACGATCTTCTGGAGGTAGCTCTGGCGAATGTCGATCACATTGATCACTCGCTCGGCCCGGCCAAAGGCAGGGTGCCCGGGCTCTCCGTCGACCGTGGTCTCCCAGACATCCTCCGCCTCCCAGAATCGATACTGGAAGTCCTTGTCGAGCAGACCGAACTTCCAGAGCTGGTAGGCGATGTCCTTGCCGACGTAGGTCACAGTGCCGTCGGAGCGCACGATCACCTTGTCGGGATCTTCGAGTCCGGCAAACTCCTCGCTCTCCGACAGCGGCATCACCCAACAGCCGGCATTCTTGCCGTCGTCTTCGAGGTGGATGGCTCCCGTGGACTTGAGCTGGTCGAAAGCCTCGGAGAAGAAGTCGAGTCCCAGCACGGCTCCTTCGTGGGTCAGCAGGTCGTAGGTGATACTCAGGCGTCGCATGGTCGCCAGGTGCCGGCTGACGACGCGACGTGAGACGAGCCGTCCCATCTCGGCTCGTGGGCCAGAGCCGTGCTCGAGCTCTTGCAGGGTCGAGCGCCGCAGCTCCTGATTCTGGGCGTCCTCTTCGTACCATCTGCCGACCTCGCTATACAAGTCCCAGCAGTAGTAGTCGAAAGGCTCGGGCAGAGCAGCGACCTCCTCGAGCCTCATCTTCCGAAGGTCCAGGAAACCGACGACGACGTCCGCCAGCTGCACGCCCGTATCGTCGATGTAGTTCTCTACCTCGACCGTGTTCCCGAGGGCTCGCAGGACCTTGCTCAGCACATCGCCCAGGACGGCGTTGCGAAGATGACCGATGTGAGCCGCCTTGTTGGGGTTGATATTGGTGTGCTCGAGGACGACCCTCTCCCCCGAATTCGGCTCGGGTTGGATGAGGGGCTCGGTGAGAAGCTGACGAGTCACCAGGCTTCGGTCGAGGAAGAAATTGAGATAGCCGGCTCCCTCGACCCGAATCTCGCGGACAAAATCGGGCGATGGGAAGTCCTCGGCGAGCTCTTCGGCTATGCCGCGCGGATTTCGCTTCAGGGTACGGGCCAGGTGCAGAGCGGCCGGAAACGCCAGGTCTCCGAGCTCCCGTCGGGGTGGGACTTCGACAATCGGGTCGTACTCGACTCCGAACAGGGCTTGAATCCGGTCGGCCAGAAGCGCCGAGAGCTCACTCTTGAAGTCGCTCAACATGGCCAGCGGAGTCTATATCAAGTGGCCTCGGCGGCCCGGCTTGATATGATTAGCGTCTCCTGGAAAGCGAGGAGAGGACTGCAAATGGCCAAGAAGACCCAGAAGAACCTCGTCTCCATCCAACTCAATGGAACCCGCCTCGAGCTCCTCGAGGGTGATATCACCGAGCTGGTGCTGGACGCGATCGTCAATCCGGCGAACGAGAAGCTGGAATTGGGCACAGGCGTAGCGGGAGCGATTCGAGAGAAGGGAGGCCCTTCGATACAGAAGGAGTGTGATCGGATCGGCGGGACAGCCGTGGGTACTGCAGTCATCACGGGTGCGGGGGAGCTACCGATCAAGCACGTTCTTCATGCCGTCGGTCCCCGTATGGGCGAGGGAGACGAAGATCGCAAGCTCGCCTCGGCCGTCCGAGCCTCGCTGGCACTGGCCGATCGTCATGGGCTCAAATCCATTGCGATTCCTGCCATTTCGACGGGAAACTTCGGTTTCCCGGTGAATCGGTGTGCCCGGGTCACCCTGACCGAGATCCACCGCTACCTCCAGGGTGGAACGAAGCTCGAGAGGGTCGTCGTCTGCCTTTTCGACAAGGAGACTTTTACGATCTTCCGCAACGAGCTCCGCCGAGGATTCCGCTAGGCCTCAAGCGCCGAATTTGGCCAACCGACCTGCGTTGGCCAGCAGCAGCCCCATCAACTCACGCGCAGGAAACGTCCCCAGGTGGCCCTGGGTCGCGGCGGCTTCCGTGAACTCCTGGCAGTCATCCCTGAAGCAGACAGGAGAGTGCACGAGAAGCGGCACTGGATGCCAGCTGTGGGAAGCCAGCGGAGCTGGTGTCGAGTGATCTCCCGTGATGGCCAGGACCGATGGCTCGAGGGCAAGGAGCTCTGGAAGAACCGCGTCCACCTGCTCCAGCACTTCGATCTTGGCTTTCAGATTCCCGTCCTCACCCGCTTTGTCGGTCTGTTTCACATGCAGGAAGAAGAAATCGAACCGCTCCCAGTTCTCCCTGACTGTGGGAACGATCTCGTGGAAGTACTTGCCGCAGGGAACCACCTCCATGCCACACGCACCGGCCACCCCGCGATAGAGCGGGTAACCGGCGAAGGCACCCGCCCTGAGGTGATAGAGGTCGGAGAACTGGGGAAGATGCGGTGGCTGAGAGACTCCCCGCAGCAGCACGGTGTTGGCCTTCGGCTCGTCTGCGATCATGGCATTCATCCTGGCGATGATGTCGGCGAGCAGCGTGGCGGTAGGCTCGGCATCGGCTGTCCTGGGGTGGGGAGCGAGGGGTGGCACTCCGGTCTTCTGAGGATCGGTGTCGTCCACCTCCGCCGAGGAACCGACTCCGCGAAGAATCAGGACGAACCGGTGCTCCTCGCCAGCGACCACTTCCACCTCGGCCCCGTCGAAGGAGCTCAGGTCCGCCTGAATGGCCTCGACGAGCCTCTCGCACTCCGAAGTCGGAATACGACCTGCGCGGCGGTCGATCAGGTTGCCGTCAGCATCCACCGTGGCGAAGTTGCCGCGAGCCGCCAGATCGTCCGGACCTATCTTCAATCCGAGCCCGAGGGCCTCCAGGACACCTCGTCCGATGTCGGCTTCGGGATCCGTCGGATCGTATCCGAACAGGGAAAGGTGGCCGGGACCGCTGCCGGGTGTGATTCCTGTGGAGACCGGCACGATCCGACCGAGGGCCGAGGCTCTCGCCAGAGCGTCGAGGTTGGGTATCTCGGCGCGATCGAGAGCCGTTGCAGGTTGGTCGGCACAGCGAATGTCGCCAACACCGTCCAGAACCAGGAGGACGATTCGGTTTTGGTTCTCAACCGCCAAACGCGCCAGAAGGTCGATGTGGTTCATGGCAAGCTCCAAGCTGGTTTCGAGTTCGCTATCGGCTGCACCCTCTGCCAGAGCGCTCAGGCGACGAAGTAGGCTGTGGAACGAATCTGCAGACGAGCGCGGGGATGAAAGCCACCTCCGGCCAGAGCGAAGGCGCTCTTGGTGGAAAACACAGGAAGGACCAGCCAGCCGTCGAACGAGTTCCCAGGCTCATAGGGCGGGACGACCGGCTCGATCTCCGCCAATTTGTACCAGTGCTCCTCTTGGGCGTCGAACCAGCCACGAACCTCGACATAGGCTCGGTCGAGATCGATGGTGCGACGGTTCGACGGATACCACAGCGACATCAGCAGTCGGGTCTCGTCGTAGCTGCCGGTCGGCACATGGTTCTTTCCATCGACCTGGAGTGGAAACCAGAATCTACCCTTGCTGTCCGTGGCGAAGATCTCGGGCGTCGGATCGAACTGGATCTGTTTCGGTTTGGTCGGGGGTGTGCTCATCAGGACTCTTCCCCCCTCGCCAGGCGAAGCGCTCGGGCGATTCGTTCGCGGGTGTCCTCGTCATCTTCTCCGAGGAGAGGAGCGCCGATCCCGAAGGCAGAGGCCCCGACCCTACGATAGGCGGAAATCTCCTCGACCCCGAAGCCTCCGGCAGCCAGCATGGGAACATCACCCAGGGGGCCGCGGACGGTAGCCAGATAGGCTGGCCCACCGACGGGTGGAAGCGGGTAGACCTTCACGATATCGGCTCCGAGATCTCGCGCTTCGACGATCTCGGTGCAGGTGAGAGCTCCGAGAACCAGAAAGAGCCCCGCTCGACGAGCCACCGCCGAGACGACCGAGCTGACATTGGGTGATACCAGAAACTCGGCGCCCGCTTCGACGGCCGCCTCGGCCCGGGACAGATCCGTAACGGTCCCCATGCCGACCCAAGGGGGGGCTGATTGGGTGCGACTCGCGAGCAGATCCCGCACCAGGTCCAGGGCGTCCGGAACCGTGAAGGTAACCTCGATCAGCTCGATTCCATGGGCCATGAAGAGATTCGCTTGACGAAGGGCTTCCTCTCGGCTGGAGGTGCGAACGACACCCACGAGCGGGGCGTCGGCCAGTGATCTTGCAACCTGATCTCGCATGTCGATGGGCTCGCTCATTGGGCGAAGCAGTGTATCACCGTGAGTGTGGAGCGTGCCGGCGGTGTGGGGACGTAGGATTCTCAGGGTTCTGGGGTAGGTTCGTCAGGGCTCCCCCCGAGGCTGTGGAGAGCCCGGCGACAGATTCCCCTGAGGAGGCTCACCTCCCGCGCCGTGAGACCAGCCCTCGCTGAGAGTTGGCGAAGCTCTCTCGACACTCCCGGGAAGGTATCGTCGCGGGCGAATCCGATGGCCGCCATGACCGAGGAGGCCTGAGTCATGAGTCCCTCGACTTGCTCTGCGGAGGCGGCAACAGGACGGCTGGAGGGGGGTTCGACCGCCAGCTCTCGTTTCTGAAACAGCTCCCAGGCGAGGATCAGGACGGCTTGGCTGAGGTTCAGGGTGGGGTGTTTCGACGAGCACGGGATCTGCACGACCTGACCGCAGTGGGCAAGCTCCTCGTTGGTCAGGCCGGACGGCTCCGATCCGAAGACGAGGGCGGTCTTCGAGCGCTCGTCCTCCCGGCTCAGGACATCGGCCAGGCCCTCGGGTGTCAGGATCTGGGTCGTTGGCTCCCGACTGCGAACCGAGCTGGTTCCGACGACTCGTTGAAAGGGCTCGAGTGCCAGGCTCAAGGAGTCGGTGATAGTGGCGTTGTCCAGGATCTCTCGGGCTCCCACTGCAAAGGCGTAGGCAACTCGGCCGAGTGTCACGGCAGGCTGCACGAGTCGCAAGTGCTCGAGTCCCATGTTGGCCATGGCGCGGGCGGTGGCTCCGATGTTGCCCTCCTCCTGTGAGCGAACGAGGACGATGGTCGGAGACAGCGGACCGAAGCTCATGGCCTGAATCTACCGTGGAGGACACCCCGAGAGCGAATCCTCTGACGCTTGACAGTCCGGTCGACCGAAGTTACCTTGATCGACACAGGGCCGATTCCGGTCGTGCCGGCATCGGGTGGCAAATCTCATCGACAGCTCAACGAGAGGAGAGCCATGACTGAAGGCAAGACTCCGCAGACGTATCTCATCTTCACGGGCACCGGCCCGATTCTGGTCCTGTCGACCTACCCTGAGCTGACCGACGATCGGCTCCTGAAAAAGCTGCGCTACAAGGGCATCAACAAGTTCATCGCCTACGAGGTCGACACGGAGGCGGTGCAGAAGCGCTATCACGGCTCCTTCGAGGGAATCGCCGAGGATCTCCTCAGTGTCGAGGACATCCGAGTGCTGGACTTCAACGGCCACCAGATCATGGCCAACTTTTCACTCGACGAGCTCGGCGCACCCATTAAATACAGCGGATGAGGCCCCCGGTCGTACCTCCCGGGCGTTCTTTGAGGGCCTAGAGGCTTAGGGGCCAAGCGGAACTGAAGCTGCTGGTGTCCGGCCGGCCGATCGTTCATCTGTCTCCAACGGATATCGCGTGGAGGTCCGTCCGGGTGGTCCACCTGGGGGACGACGCCGGCAATGTAGGGGAGCCCCTTGCGGGCTCCCATGGGAGGGGTCATGCCCCTCCCCTGCATCTAGGGCTGGCCGCCACATTGTCACGTCATCGCGGAGGGTCTATGGTGCTCTGCTGTAGCCCTTGCGCTGCGCTCGAAGTGGCAACCCCTGACAATCCACCCGTACGAGCCTATCTGGATCACCGGTGCCAGATCGGACTAGGGGTCTTCACAGGCGGAGGTGCATGGT
>JARFQS010000500.1 GCA_029287645.1 Thermoanaerobaculia bacterium
GCAGCTGATCGATAGCAGCGAGGATGCGCAAAGGTGGGCCGAGCGCTACGACCGGGAGCTCTCGACCGAGACCCTGTTCGATCTCCAGACCGAGGTCACCAGAAAGATCGTCGACTCGCTTCAAGCCGAGCTGGCTCTGACACTCGAGATTCCGCACGGCAAGCCTCAAACCAGGGACATGGAGGCCTACCGCTTATGCACCCTCGGCCGGGTGCAAGTCGAGCGCCGCACCGAGACCGGCTGCCTGAGAGCCATCGAGCACTTCGAGAAGGCTGTCGCAAGGGACCCCGAATACGCCCCTGGCTGGGCTGGGCTTTCGGAGGCCCTCGCCATCGCCGTCTGGTATGGCTACCTCGATCCGGATGACCGCCTGACACGAGCCCATCAGGCGGCCCTCCGCGCCGTCGAGCTGGATCCCGAATCGGCGGAAGCTCACTGCGCACTCGCCACGAGTCTCGGAGCGGTTCGGAAGGGCCCGGAGGCACTCGAGGAGTTGCAGCTGGCCGTCAGGCTCCAGCCCAGCTACTGGGACGCGCACAACCGATTGAGCTACCTGCACAAGCTCCATGGTCGGAAGTCGGAATCGCTAGAAAGTGCCACAAGAGCTGTGGAGATCAACCCGCTCTCGGCGGAGGCCGTCAGCAATCTCTCCCTGTCGCTATCGACGAACGGGGACCCAGAACGGGCGCTGCCCGAAGCCCAGCGTGCAGGCGAGCTCTCACCCGGCTGGACGACAGCCCCTCTCTACGAGGCCCTGGCTGAGTACCAACTCTGCAACTATCCGGCCGCTGTGGAGCTACTGACGGGCCTGACCGTCGAGTGGGCTGGGCTGGGAGCGCAAGCGACCTTGGCAATATGCCATCTCGCTCAGGGCGAAGAAAGCTCTGCTCGGCAGGTGCTCGCCTCGATGGATGGTGATGTCGATGCCTTCGCCATCGGCCTGGTCCATCTCGCACTGGGCGAGATCGACTCGGCCTTCGAACGGTTCTTCGAGAACGAGTATCTGAACGACTGGGCCTGTCTCTCCATCCATCATTTCTACCGCGACATCTGGAAACCCGTTGTGGACGACACCCGCTATGAGGAGCTCGTCCGACGTGCCTACGAGGCACACAACCTCGAGCCTTCGAATTCCCTGTAGAATCGACGCCTCGTTTTGATCGGCCGAACTCTCTCCCACTTCCGAATTACCGCCAAGCTCGGCGAGGGTGGCATGGGAGAGGTGTATCGCGCCGAGGACACCAAGCTCGGGCGCGAGGTGGCCATCAAGGTGCTTCCGGCCGGAATGGCGAGCGATCCAACACGCTTGGAGCGCTTCCAGCGAGAAGCCCGGGCGGTCGCCGCCCTGAACCACCCCAACATCGTCACCATCTACTCCATCGAGCAGGCGACTCCCAGGTCGCCCGAGGGCAGTGAGACAGTGAGGCAGTGGGGCAGTAAAGAGCCAACGGAATCGGAGCGGAACGGGGAATCTGCAGGACCCAGGACCCAAGCCCCAGGACCCTCTTCCCCAAGCCCCCAAGCCCCTACGCCCTCAGACCCCTACGCCCCTGCGCCCCTACCCCCCACCATCTACTTCATCGCCATGGAGCTCGTCGAAGGCCACACGCTCGACCAGATGATCCCTCCCGGAGGGCTCGATCTCGGCCGTTTCTTCGAGCTTTCGATCGCCATGTCCAAGGCTGTGGCGGCAGCTCATGCCAGGGGTATCACCCATCGAGATTTGAAGCCTGCCAACGTCATGTTGAACGGCGAAGGGCAGGTCAAGGTGCTCGACTTCGGCCTCGCCAAGCTGGCCGAAGAGGGAGTCGCCCCCGAGATGACCCAGATGCCGACCGAGGCGCTCACCCAGGAAGGACTCGTCATCGGCACGATCCCCTACATGTCGCCCGAGCAGGTCGAAGGAAAGGCGGTCGATCAACGGACCGATATCTTCTCCCTGGGCGTTCTCTTCTACGAGATGGTGACGGGCGAGCGTCCTTTTCATGGGGACACATCTCCAGCTCTGATGTCCTCGATCCTGAGGGACGTTCCACCGCCTGTCATCGAAGTCCGGGCCGATCTTCCCCGTCATCTCGGGCGGATTCTCAGTCGGTGCCTGGAGAAGGATGCGCAGCGCCGCTACTCGTCCGCGAGCGATCTGGCCTACGAGCTGGAGAGCTTCCGCAAGGAGCACGAGTTCGACTCCGTCGTGTCCGCTCAGCAGGCTCCCAAGACGACTTCCTCGACATCCTCAGCGCCCTCCTCGGCTCCGCACTCCGAATCCGATGCACGCGTCTCTTCCGTGTCGGGTGTTTCTTCTGTTGCCGAGGCTCTACGCGAGAAGGCGATCGCGGTGTTACCGTTCGTCAACCGTAGCGGCAAGGAGGAGGACGACTACTTTTGCGACGGCCTGTCGGAAGAGTTGATCAGCGCGTTGGGCAAGCTCCCCGGGCTGCGGGTAACGGCCCGCAGCTCTGCCTTTCAGTTTCGAGGCCAGGAGCTCGACGCACGCGAGGTCGGTCAGAAGCTGGATGTAGAGGTTGTCCTGGAAGGCAGCGTGCGTATCGCGGGCAACCGCCTGCGCATCACGACCGAGCTCGTCAACTGTGCTGACGGCGTCCAACTCTGGGCCGAGCGCTTCGACGGCGAGATGAAAGACATCTTCGACACCCAGGACGAGATCGCTCAGGCAATCGTCGAGCAACTGCACGTCGAGCTGCGAACCCAATCCGAGGAGCCACTCGTCCGCCCCGGCACCGACAACCTCGAGGCCTACCACCTGCTGCTCAAGGCGAGGCACCACATGATCGAGTTCTGGGGGCCCGGGCTCGTCACCGCGCACGGGTGTCTCGAGAGCGCGATCGAGCTAGACCCCGATTATGCTCAAGCCTACGCGGCCATGGCGGAGAACTACCTCTATCGCTCGATATTCGGAAGCCTGCCTGGAGCAGAGGCCATGCCTCGGATTCATGCTACCGCAGGACGGGCCCTCGAGCTCGACCCACAGTTGGGAGAACCGCATCCGAGTCTGGCGATCTATCGTGCCTGGCACGACTTCGACTGGGAGAACGCTTTGGCCGAGGTTCGCCTCGGAATCCAGAAGAACCCTCAGTACGCATGGTCCCACTTCTTCCATGCCGGCATTTTGGCGACCATGCGGCGAAGTGATGAGATCGCTGCAGCCTTCCTTCCGGCCCTCGAGCTCGACCCCTTGAACCCGATCGTCGTTTCACATCATTCGCTGATGCTGTTCTACGCCGGCAGAAACGACGAAGCCGAAGCCGCGACCCGAAAGGCCCAGGAGCTCTTCCCGGACCATTGGTTCAACTTCTACATGTTGTCCTACATCAACTGGAAGCGGCGGGACCGCGAGGCGGCGATCACCAACATGGAGAAGGGCAACGAGCTCACTGGGGGGGAGGTTCCCTGGTTCAATTGCATCCTTGCGGCCATGCACTTCCACTTCGGTGAATCGGAGATGGGCGAGCACTACATCGCCAAGCTCGACAAGCTGTCCGAGACGACCTATGTCACGGCCACGGGCCGAACCGTGATCGAGATCGCCAGCGGTAACACCGACGAAGCGATCCGATGGGCCGAGCGCGCCCACGCCGAGCACGACACCCTCTTCGCTTGGACGCGGGCCTTCTGCGAGCAGGAAGACATCATCGCCGATGAGCGCATCCGCGAGGCCCTGGAGAAACTCGGGCTGCCCTAGCCTCGCCTTGCAGTACAATCTGTTCCCTCAACCGGCATTGCCCAGCAGCACCTTGAAGCGGCCGGCGACCCTGCCGGCCGAATGACGCCATGATCGGAACGACCCTCGCGCATTTCAAGATCACCGCCAAGCTCGGCGAGGGCGGCATGGGTGAGGTTTACCTGGCCGAGGACACGAAGCTCGGTCGTGAGGTGGCGATCAAGGTCCTGCCAGAGGCCGTGGCTTCGGATCCGGAGCGTCTCGCCCGCTTCGAGCGCGAAGCCAAGGTCCTGGCGTCCCTGAATCATCCGAACATCGCGGCGATCTATTCGTTTGAGTCGTTTGATTGGGCGGGGGCAAGCCCCGCCCCTACAGAAGACAATGTAGGGGAGGGCCTTGCGCCCTCCCA
>JARFQS010000531.1 GCA_029287645.1 Thermoanaerobaculia bacterium
CCCCTGCGCGAGGGTTGTGGTGCCGTCATGGAAGCCCTCGACGCTTATCTGACCTCCAAGGAGACAGCATCATGGACGCCGCCGCAACCGGCTCCCCGAAAACCCTCTCGACTGGGCAGGAAGATCCCCTTTCGGCTCTCCAAGTCATCGACCGACTGACCATCGGACCGGTCGTAACCAAGTCGAATCAGGTCATCGCGCCTTACGTGGTGACTCGCGATGGGGTGACCCACGAGGAGCAGCTATCGTACCGCTACGAAGAGGAAGTCTTCGACCCGCAGGATCCGGCGAGCCTGAATCTGGCCAGCATGATCGCCGCTCAGGTGGCTCTGAACTACGGTCTTTTCTGCAGAGAGATTCTGTTCCGGGGTCACTTCGACGCGGCGGATCGGCGGCTCATCTTCGACATGCTCGCCAACACGGCCCGCGAGATCTACGTCAAGAAGATCCAGCAACCCAACGTCTTCCTGAGGCCTGAGTTCACGGGCTTGCCGATTCAGCGGCGAGAGAATTACGCCAGCGCTCGAGTCCTTTTCGAGCCCTCGGCCGAGGTCGCGAGCTACGACGGTTGGACGAGCGATCCGGATCGCTACTCGATACTCTCCAGCGGTGGCAAAGACAGCCTGCTCACGTACGGCCTGCTGCGCGAGCTCGAGTGCGATGTCCATCCGATCTACATCAACGAATCGGGCCGTCACTGGTTCACCGCGCTCAATGCGTTTCGTGAGTTCAGGCGCTCGGTTCCGAACACGTCTCGCGTCTGGACAAACTCGGATCGGATGTTCAACTGGATGCTCCGCCACCTACCCATGGTGCGGTCCGATTTCCAGAGTCTGCGATCCGACGAATACCCGATCCGTCTATGGACGGTGGCGGTGTTCCTCTTCGGAGCACTGCCGCTACTGCGCAAGCGAGGCATCGGGTATCTGTTGATCGGTGACGAATACGACACCACGGTTCGCGCATCGCATCGCGGGATCCCTCATTTCGATGGACTCTACGATCAGAGCCGCTACTTCGATCATGCCCTGAGTCGCTATTACGCGCGGAAGAAATGGGGGGTCCGGCAGCTCTCCGTACTCCGCCCGATGTCGGAGTTTCTGATCCAACAAACACTCGCCGGGCGCTACCCCGATCTCGTCCAGTTGCAGGTCTCCTGTCATGCAGCCCATGCAGTCGACGGCACCATGCGGCCCTGCGGCAACTGCGAAAAGTGCCGTCGCATCGCAGGGATGCTGCTAGCCAACGACCTCGATCCTGGCATCGCAGGCTATCGCCCAGATCAGGTCGATCGAATCAAGAAGGAACTGTCAACCAAGGGCGTCCATCAAGAGCCGGCCGCCGCGCAGCACCTGGCAGCCCTGCTCCATGAGAAGGGGTTGATAGCGGAGCCCAGAATCGGACAGACCCAGGCTAGGCGGCGTCGTGAAACAGTCATGCTGCGCTTCCATCCCGAGCGCTCACCGATCGAGGAAGTCCCTCAAGGACTCCGCCGGCGTCTCTATGAGATCCTCTTGGCGTATGCCGAGGGGTCCCTCAGCCGACACGGCAAACAGTGGGTCACCTTCGATCTACTGACAGACCCGCGTTTGGATTCTGCGAACCCACTCGACCGCGCTACCGTGCGGCCTCGTGCGGAGGCAGACACCAAGCAACAACCGGCGGATGAAAGTGAGTACGAATGGGCGAGGCTCACCTGGCCCCTGGCAAAATCGATCCTCAAAGGAATCGACATCGCACTGTTGCCGGTCGGCGCCATCGAACAGCACGGTCCGCATCTACCCGTGGACACCGATGCTTTCGACGCCGCGTACCTCGCTCGACAGGTAGCCAAGGCCTGCCAACCGCCGCGGCCGCTGGTCCTACCTCTGATTCCCTACGGCGTCTCGTACCACCACGACGACTTTCCGGGCACGCTCAGTGTCTCGAACGACTCGCTGGCCAAGTTCGTCTATGACGTCGGAGTCAGCGCGGCACGCAATGGCATCACCAAGCTCATCGTCATCAACGGCCACGGGGGCAACTCCGCAACGCTTCATCACGCAGCCCAGATGATCAACCGAGACACCCGGATCTTCACCTGTGTCGACAGTGGAGAGACCAGCGATCCCGACATCTACGCAATCGCCGAGACCAAGAACGACGTACACGCCGGCGAGATCGAAACCAGCACATCTCTGGCCGTGCGGCCAGAGCTCGTCGACATGAAGAAGGCCAAGGCAATGGTTCCGAGATTCTCGACCAAGTATCTCGACTTCACCTCCAAGTACAGCGTTGGCTGGTACGCTAGGACCGAAAACATTTCCAAGTCAGGAGTGTTCGGGGATCCGACACGAGCGAGCGCAGAAAAGGGCCGGGCGATCTGGGAAGTCCAGATTCGGCATCTCGTGTCACTCGTAGAGCATCTCAAAGAGCTGACCCTCGCCGAAATTCACCAGCAGAAAGTCTGACACCGGGGCGGTGAGCGAAATGAACTTGCATGGAACGATCAAGTAACGTGGGCACGAACGACTCCTCCCCGCGTCCGGTGGTGGCAGCAGTAGACTTCTCGGCGTCCTCTGATCTGGCCCTTTCCTGGGCCATGACGATTGCTCGCGCTCACCGAGCCCGACTCCATCTCGTCCACGCGGTGTCGCGGACCCTACCTATGTTGAGCCGGCACGATGTGCGGTCACCGCTAGCCGAGGCCTCGATAGGCAAGGCCGGCCTCCATTTGGAAGAGCTCGCCGAGAGCATTCGCAGCCCGGACCAACCCGTCGAATGCCATCTCTTGCACGACCGCCCATCGGTGGCCATTCTGAAGGTGGCCGACTGGGAGCGAGCGGGCTTGATCGTCATGGGCACCCGAGGCGAGGGTGGCGTCGAGGACCTGATGATGGGAAGTACCAACGAGCGGGTAACAACAGGGGCCGCCTGTCCCGTGCTCAGCGTGGGTCCAGATTCGAAGGAGGGATCCTTACTTCCAAGGGACGTTCTCGTAGCCACCGACTTCTCGATCGAAGCCGATGCCGCAGCCATCGCGGCCCAGGAGATGTTCGGAATCGAGAAGCACGAGGTGTCCGTGTTGCTCGTTTCGGTACTTCACACTCCAGCCGGCTTGGAGACGGATATCGCAGCGAGTCGTATCTGGGGGCAGTACGTTGCGGAATGCCGAGCCCTGCTGAAGGAGCGGCTCGCCGTGCTCTCTGGCACCTTCAGTCTGGGGAAAGCTTCGGCGCGGGAGCTACTGAGGGAAGGGTTACCCGCCGCGGAGATTGTGCGGGTGGCGACACAAGAAGAGGTCGAGGTCATCGCGATAGGCCGACGCGGCTCGTTCGCCGCCGGTCACGAGTTCTTGGGTAGCGTTGCGAAGCGGGTCATACAAACAGCTCGCTGCCCAGTTCTATCTGTGCCCTCTCTCTTCTCGAAACGTATGCGTGGACGCGTGTAGCAGAGGGAGACAAGCTGGCACCTCGACCCGGCTCGTCGTATCCACCTAAGACTAAGGAGCGTCCGTGTCGGACGACCAACGATCCATCGGCTTCTGGGGAGCGACGGGCATTGGCGTGGGTGCCATTGTCGGTGGAGGGATCCTCGCCCTCGCAGGTGTCGCATTCTCGGCGACGGGTCCCAGCGCCATCGTGGCATTCGCTCTCAACGGGGTGATCGCGTTGCTGACGGTCCTGAGCTTCGCGGAAATGTCGTCGGCCTTTCCTGAGTCCGGTGGGACCTATTCCTACGCCAAGAAGGTCCTCAAGGCCGAGCCCGCATTTCTGGTGGGATGGGTGGTCTGGATGGCGTCCATTGTCGCCGCAGTCCTCTATGCGCTCGGCTTCGCGGCCTACGCTGCCACCGCCATCGAGGTGCTCTGGCGAGCCAACTTCGGGGAGAGCGTGACGTGGATCGGTCAACGGAAGGGACTGGTCACCCTCGCGGCAGCGGCGACGGTCTTCTACGGCATCAGCCTGATTCGTAGCCGAACTGGCGGTGGGCAATGGGCAACGATCGGCAAGGTCGGGGTCTTCATCATCCTCATCGCCGGGGGACTGGCAGCCCTCGGCCTGGGGTCGCCGAGCGAATCCCTGTCGCACTTGAAGCCGTTCTTCCCGGGCGGCTCCCTGGGCTTGTTTCAGGCGATGGGCTTCACTTTCATCGCCCTGCAGGGGTTCGACCTGATCGCAGCGGTCGGCGGAGAGGTACGGGACGCCCGCCGGACCGTACCGAGAG
>JARFQS010000546.1 GCA_029287645.1 Thermoanaerobaculia bacterium
AAGAGGGTGACAGGCTGCCTACGGGTCAGAGGATGGACGAGAGTTGCTCGGCCCGCCTCTGTCTCGAGAAGGTGGCCCGGGAAAGCAACTTCCAAGAGCGCTGGCAGCGCTGCGAAGAGGTGCGTGGAGAGACATCCGAGGGGGAGAGAGTCCAGGGCCTGGGGCTGAGTCTCTTCTTCCATGGAGCCGGATTCACCGGAAATGGCGAGCGCGTCCTGCAGTCGGTGATCGAAGCGGCACTGCTCGAGGACGGAAGGATCGAGGTGCGTACCGCAGCGGTGGAGATGGGACAGGGGTGCGACACGGTCTTCCCTCTCATGGCGGCGGAAGCCAGTGGCTTGCGCCCCGAGGATGTGGTGTTGGCCGCGCCGGATACGTCCCGGGTCCCTGATTCCGGTCCCAGCGTCGCTTCCCGCACGTCGATGGTGGTAGGCAGCGAGGTCGCCTTCGTGGTGCGTGAGATTCGGGACCGGGTGCTGGCATGGTGGTCCGGCCATGGGGGCGGTGGCCGCGGGCAAAAGGTCGAAGACGGGATGGTGTCGGGTGGGAAAAGCGAGAAGCGGCCCTTTCGAGAGGTATCGCGCCGGTACGCCGAAGATGTGGGCCCCGTCGTGGTCTCCCGTCGACACGAGCCTCCGGAGTGGCAGGTCTTCGATGAGGAGACCTACCAGGGCGTGGCCTATCCTACCTACGCCTTCGGTGCCGATGTGGTGGAGGTCGAAGTGGACCCCGACACCCTCGAGGTGCTCCCCAGGAAGGTCACTGCGGTCTGTGAGGTGGGGCGTGTCCTGCACGAGAAGCTGTGCATCGGCCAGGTGGAGGGCGGCACCCTGCAGGCGGTGGCCTGGGGGCTGATGGAAGAGGTCAAGCTCGAAGAGGGACGGTACCTCAACGACCGCCTGGCCACCTACATCATTCCCACGATCAGGGACAGCCCCGAGATGGAGGTGCATCTGCTGGAGAGGCCGTGGAACGGAGGCGCCTTTGGAGCCAAGGGCGTCGGCGAGTTGCCGATGGACGGAGGGGCTCCAGCGGCTGTCTCGGCAGTGGAGAACGCGACCGGCATCGAGGTGGATGCGATTCCGGCGACTCCCGAGCGTCTGCTGGCCCTGTCGTCGGCGCAGCGACGCGTGCGCTCCCATCCCGAGGAGCCGGAAGAAAAAGGGGGGACGGAGCGATGAAGAGCGAGCTTGTCGTCAACGGCAAGGCCGTTGTCATCGAAGGCCACCCCATGGATCGGCTCCTGGATATCCTGCGGGAAGAGCTCGATCTGACGGGCACCAAGGAGGGTTGCGGCGAGGGAGAGTGTGGCGCCTGCACCGTTCTGCTGAATGGCGAACCCGTACTCTCGTGCCTCGTCCCCCGGGTCCAGTGTGAGTCTGCGACGATCGACACGGTGGAAGGTCTGGCGACTGGCGAGTCCCGGTCCTTCCTCGAGAGGTTCGTCGACAGCGGTGGCGTGCAGTGTGGCGCGTGCACGCCCGGCATCATCGTTACGGCCTGGGCGCTGCTATGTGACAATCCCCATCCCAGTCGACAGGAGGTTCAAGAGGCCCTGGCCGGGAATCTCTGTCGGTGCACCGGGTACGAGGGGATTCACCGAGCCTTCGAGCACGGAGAGGGCAGCGAATGAGAGCCTTCGCGCCGAAGTCGCTGGAGGAGACTCTGCTGCGGCTGGCGGAGCATCCGGACCTGCGTCCACTGGCGGGCTGCACCGACCTGATGGTCAGCGAGCCCGAGGACCGCCGTGGTCTTCCCGGGGTCCTCGACTTGCAGAGTGTCCCCGAGTTGCGCGGTATCGAATGGCGCGGCGGGAGCCTGGAGATCGGTGCCGTGACCCCCTTCTCCGAGATTCGCGACTCACCGGAGGTTCAGCAGAGCTTCCCTGTACTGGCCGAGGCGGCCTCGAAAATCGGTGGGTGGCAAATCCAGAACCGCGCGAGCCTTGGCGGCAATATGGCCAACGCCAGTCCGGCAGGGGATTCTCTTCCGGCGCTCCTCGTGCTGGAGGCGCAGGTGGTTCTGCTCGGCCCGGAGGGAAGGCGCACCGTGCCCTATGGTGAGTTCCATCGCGGTTACCGCGAGACCGCGCTCGGTCCCGGCGAGATCATCGGCTGGGTGCAGCTACCGAAACCACCAGAAGGGGCTACTCAGCTCTTTCGCAAAGTGGGAACCCGGGAAGCACAGGCCATCAGCAAGGTTGTGGTCGCCCTTCTGGCGAGCGTCAGCGACGGCCAGATCTCGGAGTATCGCCTGGCAGCCGGCAGTGTGGCCGAGACGCCCGTTCGGTTGACGGAGGTCGAGGAAGCCATGGTGGGCCAGTCCGCGAGGGCCGCGGTGGCCGACCAGGCCGGCCATCTGGCCGCTCAGGCTGTCAGGCCCATCGACGACGTACGCTCGACCGCCGAGTATCGCCGATTCGTCCTCGCACAGGTGGTCCGGCGAATGACTCTGCAGTTGGTCGCTTGACCACCTCGGGCAGCTAGAGGCGTCAGCCTTCGGTCTCGGCCGGGATCGCCTCGGGTACCCGGTTGTCGATCTCGGGAATCGACTTCAGATAGGCGAAGATCGATTCTAGATCCTCATCGGTCATGTTCTGGTAGGCGGGCCAGGGCATGGGAGGCAGAACAGGCCGTGCGTGGCCCATGTGTCTTCCCTTGCGGATCGAGTCCACGAACATCTCCTCCGTCCAGATGCCGATACCGGTGTTCTGATGCGGAGTCAGGTTGATGGCGTAGCTGAGGCCCCAAGGGCCCGCGAAGGCAGTATTGGTACCCGCGCCGAGCCACACCCAAGGACCCTCGGGAAGCTCCGGCGGCTGGGGCATGACGAGATCCTGAGGGTGCCCGGAGAGCATGCGGCTCATATCCGGCTCGGGGCCACTCGGTCCCATCACGAATGGAGTGTGGCAGTCATGGCACCCGGTAATCTGGACGAGATACTCACCTCTTTCTACCGAGACGGGTGACACCACGGGCTCGATGGTGTCCTCGGGCGAGGATTCGTGGGCTGCTTGGCAACCCATCGCTGCAATCCCGACAAATCCCAACAAAACAACAACGAAGACGAGGAAGAATCGATTCTCGACAGCAAGACTCATGCGCACCTCTCCTTGAAGCAACCGGATCGGACCTCTTTCCGACGGATCTATGGGCGCAGTATAGAGCAGGTGGATTCAGTGTCGAGGAAACTCTTCCTTCGGAACCCTGAAGAGGTAGAGGAACTTGATGCACCAGTAGACGACGAATGCCATGAAGATGAGAAACGAGGGCCAGAAGAACTCGTTGCTGAGCCGCACGGGGTCGGAGAGATTGGCCTTGATCGTGAGGACGCCGATTACGAAGAGAAAGAGCATCATGGCGGTGCCGAACTCCATCATCGTGGACGCGATCCTCTCCTGAGCCTTGGGCAGATTCTCCTCTTGGAGCCAATAGTCCTTGTTGGGCAGGTTCACCCAGCGTCCATGG
>JARFQS010000553.1 GCA_029287645.1 Thermoanaerobaculia bacterium
ACGAGGTCGAGAACCTGGGCGACATTGCCCGCATGCTGACTCCGACTCCCAGACAGGCCGAGGCTTGGAGGCAGCGAGTTACCCTCCAGCGCGTCGTGGAGGCAACAGGTCGTTCATGGCAGAGCGAGCCCAAGGCCGCCATCCTCCTGCTGGGTGACAGCTTCAGCAACATCTATTCCGACCCAGGCCTAGGATGGGGTGTCGGTGCCGGGCTGGCCGAACAGCTGAGCTTCTTCTTGCAGAGCCCGGTCGACAAGATTGCCCTCAATGCGGGTGGAGCACTCGCCGCGCGCCGGGCCCTTCGCCGCCACCTCGTCAGTTCGACTGGAAGGCTCGACGGCAAGCGGGTCGTGATCTACCAGTTCGCGGTGCGCGAGTTGATGCAGGGTGATTGGCGCCTTCTGGGTGTGGACTAACATAGATCGGATGAGGCGAAAGGTGAAGGGAGTGTCCAGGATCTGGGCTCTGGCGGCGGCGGTGGCCGCCGTCGCTCTGGTGGGCGGTTGCAGATCCCGTCAGGAACTAGCGTCGAGCGGCTTCGAGCTCGAGCCGACACGCGGCTTCATCCTCATCTCGATCGACACGCTGCGTGCCGACCATCTGGGGGCGTACGGCTACAGCCGGGATACCAGTCCCTTTCTCGACTCGCTGGCAGCCCGGGGCACGCTCTTCGAGCGAGCCGTCGTCCAGTACCCTTCGACGCTCACCTCTCATATGTCGATCTTCACCGGCCTCTATCCCCAGGAGCACGAGGTTCTTCCCCCTTCCACGGTGCTCTCGGACGAGATCGAGACCCTTCCCGAGATCTTCCAGCGGCACGGGTATCGGACGGCCGGCCACACCGAGGGTGGTTTCATGGCCGGTGGCTACGGGTTCGCTCGGGGCTTCGACGAGTTCACCGATTCTGCCTACGGCTCCGACACCGACGTGGAGCGCACGGTCGGGCGCGGCCTGGACTTTCTGCGCTCGTTGGAAGCCGAGGACTCCTTCTTCCTCTTCCTGCACACCTACGCTGTCCACGACCCCTACGAGCCGCCCGAGCGCTATCGCTCCCTGTTCTGGCCCGGTGAGGCTCCCCGCGTCGCCGACTCGAGTGGTGAGTTCCTGCGCCAGGTCAACAAGGGAGAGCAGGAGGTACCCGAGGAGACCCTTCGCTACTACGAAGCCCAGTACGATGCCACGATCCGCTATGTGGACGAGGTGCTGCAGGAGTTTGTCGGCGAGTTGGAGGCCATGGGCCTGCTCGAAGAAACGACCCTGGTCATCACCTCGGATCACGGGGAAGAGTTCGGTGAGCACGGCAAGGTCGCTCACACCCAGGTCTATCCGGAGTGTCTGGTCGTGCCGTTGCTGATCGTTCATCCCGGGCAGAATACGGGGTCGAGAGTTCCAGACCTGGTGGAAACCGTGGATTTCGCTCCGACCCTCCTCGAGCTGGCGGGGATCGAAGCCTCCGACGCGATCTCCGGTAACAGCCTGGTCCAGTTGATGACGGGAGAGAGTCGCCGCGGCCCGACCAGTCAGGCCTACGCCGAGGTTCTCGACGAAGAGAAGGTTCGCACCCTGCTGGCACGTGATCCCAGGGCGTACCTGCAGCTCCTGATGGTGGAGCCCGAGCCGGACCCCGTCGGGCCCTGGATTCGCGACGCCTTCACTTTCGATACGGAAGAGCCCCTCCTGCAGTTCGAGGCGCACAGCTTTCACGAGCCTCGCCGCGTCCGGGTCACGGTCGATGGGGAAGAACTGGAAATCCTCACTCTCGGGCCCAACTGGCAACCGGTGACGCTCGAGCTGCCGGGAAGGCGAGGCCGCATCCGAAGGGTCGGTCTCGAAGCAGATGGCTGTACTTCCCCTGCGGAGGTCGGCGAGAGCACCGACGATCGCTGTCTGGCGTTCCAGACCCGCGGTCTCGATCCGATCCGGCACGAGCTCTTCGACTTGCGGGAAGATCCTGAGGCACAGAGGGACCTCTTCAGAGATCGCGAGAAGCTGCGGCGCGAGCTGGCCGAGCGCCTGTCAGCGCTGCAGTGGGAATCTCGAGCCGAGCCAGGGCAGCAGGAACTCTCCGAGGAAGACGAGGCGGCTCTGCGGGCCCTCGGCTATCTGGACTGAGGCGGGTTGGCCCCTTCACCGTCGGACGGGACTTGTCCCTCGGGTTGGGAGCGCATGCGAGGCGGGAGCCGCCGTCCCAGGTACCGAAGGTCGGCCGTGACTTCGGAGTCAGTCGGGCTCACGATCTCGAGACGAAGGCTGCGGACGTTGTAGAGCGCGTCGTCCTGCCACCAGAACCCGTGCCGCCTCCAGCTGGGCGATACCTCGATTTCCAAGACTCCGGGCGCGATTTCGAGCGAGCCGTCCAGGGGGTAGGAGTCGCTCCTCTGCCAATCGGTGACTCGAAGAAGGGCCTCGGGAGACGTGTTCTGCACCGCGAGCTTGAGGGACTCGCCCGGCCAGGAGGTGGCGACCACCATCTCGGCTGCCGGAGCTCCCGAGCTCAATCGGAAGCTCTCGGAACCGACTTCGGCAAAGGGATCGACAAATCGGACGAAGTCTCGTCTCCAGTAGCGCGAATGGACTCCATCCATGTTCTTGGCGGTCGACTCGAATGGCAGAAGTCGAAAGAGCCCGGCGTGGGTATGGCCCTGGCTGGATGGGGTCAGGACATGGGTCGAACGGAGCGAATAGAGACCCGAGCTCCAGAATCCCAAGGCCAGGAGCCACGCTACTGCGAGAAACCGAGGTGAGGGCAGTTTCCGACACGCGAGGAGTACAGCCGGCAGGGTCACCACAAAGTAGCGATTTCCGAGGAAGGTCGAGCCGCCGAAGTAGTTCTCAGGCATCCAGAGGAGATAGAAGGCGACGACGGCTCCGGCTGCACCCAGCAGGGGCAAGGCCACAGCATTCGGTCGTCGGGATGCGTGCAGGAGGAGTACGAAAGCGATGGGGAAGTAGGCCAAAAGACCCGTGTGTCGACCCAGGAAGAAGTAGAAGAGTGAGTAGGCGGAGGTTCTCGGGTCGAGTCTCGGCAGCCAGGATGCGGATTGGGTCGCCGGGCTGGTGGAGAATCGCTCCGTCGCAGTAGCGGCTTCGGCCCCTGCCGGGAAGCCGGTGTTCGAGTTGAAGCTGGAGCGAACCGCCTTGTAGGGATTCGAGGTGCCCAGGAAGTGCTGGGTAGAGGCACTGACTGCAATGAAACCAACTAGAGCCAGGGCGGCGACGGCGACCGAGCGCCGGAATCTCCGATAGAGAAGGGCGACGAGAACGGGGGCGGCAGCCAGAGCCGCGGTGCTGAACCGCATCGAGACAGCCGCACCCAGCAGGAAGCCACCGATGGCCGGGGCCAGCAGTGGATGAGCTCGAACCCTGTCTCGCGGCTCGTCCAAGGGCAGTCCTTCGAGAGCCAGGCTCAGGCCCGCGAGGACCATCGCGGCCTGGGCCAGATCACTCATCTTCCAGCCCAGGTAGGGGAGCAGCACACTGCAGCCGACGGCGCTCGACAAGGTCCAGAAGGTGTGCGATGCGCTGCCGAGCCGTCGGAGGTAGATCCAGGCCAGGACCAGGGCGCAGCCAAGGAGCACCGCATTGGTGGCCAGGATGCCCGTTTCGCCGAAGAGCGAGTACAAGGGCGCCGCCATCAGAGGGTAGAGGATCGGCTTCGAGTAGGTGATGCCCCGCTCGGTCTGTTGCAGGATGACCGCCGGCGGGGGTCCGGGTTGGCGTTGCTCCAGCCTCTCCAGATCACCGGCATCGAAGATCAGGTCACCGTCGTGCACGAGACTGGCCGTCATGGCGACGAAGGTCCCTTCGTCACCCCAGAGACGATCGGACCGTAAACGGCTCACCTGCAGAGCTACGAGGAAGCAGAGCAGGAGGATGACAACTGCGCCGACAGCGGTGGCCGCTGACCGGGTGCGGGGGCCTTGTTTCGAGGAGCTCACTTTGGAGTGGGTACCGAGATGATCGGCACGAGTCTACCGAGAATGAAGAACCATGTTAATCGGGTTCGCCAGCGTAGCCACTGCGGTCGAGCACGAGCTGTGGCTCAACGGGTACCGGGTCAGGCCGAATAGCGTGTGCTATCGTCCTTTTCAAGGTGACCGAAGATGGCTATTGACCCTGATCTCCTCGACATTCTCGTCTGTCCACAGACCAAAGGTGAGCTCGAGTTGGTGGATCTGCCACCCGAGGTGTGCCGTCAGCTCGTAGCGAAGTATCAGGAGCATTTTCGGGACGAGGCACCCGTAGTGGAGAAGGGGCTCTACTCCCCCGATTCGCAACTGGTCTACCCGATCGTCTCCGACATCCCCATCATGCTGGTGGATGATGCCTTGCCGGCTTCGGCGATCGGCCGCTGAGCCCGCCGCGGCCGGAAGCCGGTCAGCGAAGACCTCGCGACACAGTCAGAAAAGCTCAGGGCCATGAGCCATGCGGGCTAGATTGGATCAGCTGTTGGTGGAGAAGGGGCTCTTCGAGAGTCGGGAGCGGGCTCGGCGAGCCGTGATGGCCGGATGGGTGAAGGTCGATGGAGTTCAGGTCGACAAGCCTGGCACCTCGGTCTCGGATACGGTCGAACTGGAGGTCGAGGGTCCGCGGGAACCGTTCGTCTCGAGGGGCGGCCGCAAGCTGGAGCATGCGCTGGATCACTTCGAGATCGATCCGGCAGACTGGACGTGCCTGGACGTGGGTGCTTCGACTGGAGGCTTCACCGATTGCCTGCTGCAAAGGGGCGCCAGGCGAGTCTATGCGCTCGACGTTGGGCGAGGTCAGCTGGACTTCAAACTGCGCGGCGATCCCCGCGTCGTCACCATGGAGGGGGTCAACGCTCGTTACCTGGAACCAGCCGATATTCCGGAGCCCTGCCAGCTCATCACGGTCGATGTCTCCTTCATCTCGCTGATCAAGCTCGTGCCGGCTTTGTTGCCTATATTGGCTCCCGGCGGATACCTCTTGACCTTGATCAAGCCCCAGTTCGAGGTGGGCAAGGGGCTGGTGGGAAAAGGCGGCGTCGTGCGGGACGAGTCTCTCCGCCAGAGGATCATCCAGGAACGTGGCGAGGATCTGGCTTCCCTGGGCGTGGTGCTGATGGGTATAGTTGACTCGGAGGTCATAGGGGCGAAGGGCAATCGTGAGGCCCTGGCTCTCTTCCAGAAGCGCCAATGAATACTCCGTCCAAAGCTCGCAAGGTCGCAGTCGTCGCGAAGCGCGTCAGTCGGGAGGCCCTGGAAACGGCGGTAGAGCTGGCGCACTGGTTGCGTCGCCGGCAGCTGGACGTAGCGTTGGACTCGACGATTCTGGAGGCCCATCCCGAGCTGGAGACGGAGGCCTTCGATCGCGGGGCGGACTACGATCTCGTCGTCGTCCTGGGTGGCGACGGCACTCTGCTGTCCGTTGCCCGGAACCTCGCTGATTCGATACCGATCCTGGGCGTCAACATGGGGAACCTGGGGTTCCTCACGGAGGTTCCGAGATCCGAGCTGTACCCTTCAGTGATGAGGTTCCTGGAAGGGGACTTCGAGGTCGATGAGCGCGTCCTATTGGATGTGACCTTGAGGCGAGCCAGCGGCGAGGAACTGCTGTACCGGGTCCTCAACGACGCTGTCATCAACAAGAGCGCCCTGGCCAGGATCATAGAGCTGGTGGTGACGGTGGACGGTCACCGGGTTGCCACCTACCGATCCGATGGCCTGATCATCTCCACGCCGACGGGCTCGACAGCCTACAACCTGGCGGCGGGTGGCCCGATCCTCAACCCTCAGTTGCCGGTCGTCGTGGTGACGCCCATCTGTCCTCACACCCTCACCCTCCGTCCCATCGTGGTGCCCGATTCGGCGAGTGTGGACATCCGCCTCGAAACCTCGCACGAAGAGGTCTATTTGACCCTCGACGGCCAGGAAGGGACCCAGATCGAGTACGGAGACACCGTCAGCCTTCGTCGCTCGGAGGATGTGGTGCGGCTCATCAAGACCAGCGACCGCACGTTCTACGACAGTCTGCGGGATAAACTCAGGTGGGGCGGCTAGTCTAGAGGCTCCGCGCCGGAGCCCGCACGGCCGGGACCGCGCAGTGAAGTCCTGCGAGTCCCCCACACTGAGTGAGGGCTCTCCGAGGCTGGGTGTACCTGTCGATGTCAGTCGAAGAGTCCAAGAACAAGGCCGAAAAGTCGGAGACCCCTGGGCGTCGCAAGCGACGGCATGGCCGCGTCCGTCGCTGGATGGTTCGACCGGCGATGTGGACCGTCGCCCTGGCCGCGGTGGCCCTCTGGGCCCTCATCTGGTTCGTCCAGGGCGAGCGGTTCGGATCGTTCGTGGCCCGGCAGGTCGAGCAGGCCGCCGAGGCCTACCTCGAACGTGAAGTGAGCATCGGTGGCCTCCGCGTAAAGGTCTTGCCTCTCGGGGCGGAGATCTACGATGTTCGATTGGGTGGCCCGGAGCCCGAGGATCCTCCGTTCGCAGAAGTCGAACAGGTTCTCATCGATGCCGACATTACCGATTTTCGCCGTCCCCACCTCTACTTGCATCAGGTCAAGCTCGTAGGGGCGCGCATCTATCTCGACTTCATCAGCAAAGGCGTCAACAACCTGCCACGGGGAAGGAAACGGGACCCCGATGCGCCGCCTCGCACCCGTCGTCTGCCTCTGAAGGTCAC
>JARFQS010000604.1 GCA_029287645.1 Thermoanaerobaculia bacterium
GTTCCCAACCAGAATTACGTTGTTGACCATGCTCTTGTCTGTCCGTGTCTGCAGTTGAGGTACGTTATCATAGCGATTTCGCCGCCTCGATTCCGGCGCGACTCGAGAATCGCCCGCCGGGTCCCCGAGGAGCGCCCATGAATAGGAGACGCAAGCGATGCGACTGATCAGTCAGCGAGTCCGCTCGGCTTCTGTGAGCGTCGAAGGCGAGCCCATCGCGGCGATCGGTGCGGGAGTCCTGGTTCTGGTGGGGGTGGAGAAGGGGGATGGCCCGAGACAGATCTTCAAGGCAGCGGAAAAGCTGCGATACCTGAGGATCTTCGAGGATGCCGAGGGGCGCATGAATCGAGACATCGTGGAGGCGGTTGGCTCGGTGCTGATCGTGTCGCAGTTCACCCTTGCAGGCAGTCTGGCCAAAGGAAGGCGGCCGTCGTTCAGCGGCGCAGAGGTGCCCGACAAAGCCGAGCCCCTGATCCAGGAGCTGGTCGAGGAGCTACGAGGTTCGGGTGTTCCGGTGGAGACGGGGCGATTCCGCGCCAGGATGGAGGTGGCGCTCGTCAACGACGGCCCGGTGACCTTCCTTTTGGAGCTCGATCCCGGGACTCAGAAGAAGGCCTGAGGCATACACAGCTGCAGCACCTGACCTCCGTCAAGGCAGAATCGGCAAGAGATCCAGCGGCATCGGCATGAACGTCAGCACGAAGATGAGCAGAGTGAGCAGGGCTACGCCGCGTCGCCGTCGATCGAGTCCTTGATGGCTGGTCAGAACGGGTGGGTGGCGAGGCCCCATGATCATCAGGACGGCGCTCCAAACCCACCACCCGGGCCACAGAAATCCCATCAAAGCAAGCAACCCGACGAGCCACCAAGAAGTCGTTCTCTGCCATCGCCCGAGAGCCGCGTAGAAGATGTGGCCGCCGTCCAGTTGGCCGATCGGAATCAGGTTGAGGGCGGTTACGAAGGTACCGACCCAGGCGGCCAGGGCGAACGGATGCAGATTCAGGACCGTGTTCGAAGGCAGAGCACCGTGAAACAGGAATGTCGCCCCGGCCATCAACAACGAGGTGCCGGGCTTGAGCAACAGGAGCCCTCCGGGTAGATCCCAGTCGACTTCGAGGATCGACACGGGTTCGGACTGCGCTACTCCATAGAAAAGAAAAGGGAGCAAGGCGACAAAACCGGCGATCGGCCCGGCTGCGCCGATATCGAGAAGCTCCCTACGGTTGCGGATCGGGGCTCGAATTCGGATGAAGGCTCCGAAGGTTCCGATCAAGAGGGGCGCCGGGATGAAGTAGGGATAGGTGCTTCGGAGATCGTGCCTGCGGCAGGCGATGTAGTGCCCCAGTTCGTGCGACAAGAGGATGGCGAGGGTCGGCAGCGAGAAGGCCAGGCCGAGGCTCAGCAGCTGCCAATCGGTCCAGACGGTGCGGAAGATGTAGCTCGTGAGAGCCACGAACTGCTTCAGCTGTCCCAGGAAGATCCACTCAATGGCGGGGATCAGATCCGTTACGACATCCGTTCTCGTGGATAGGCAGAACCCTGCTCCGAACGTGGTCGTAGTGACGAAGGTAGCGATACAGAGCGCAATAGCGAGAAATGGCCTCGAATCACGGAACGGCTTCCGAGTGCCCGCAGGAGGCTCGACGGATTCAGGGCCCTTTTCTGAGGGGAATCCGTCGCCTCGAGCCGGCCTTGGTGGGCCGTGCGACGGAGGTTCTGGCGGCGGGAGGGTGGCTGAGCCCGACCGCACGCCTAGAGGTTCTTCAACTCTTTGCCAGGTTTGAAGCGAACTGTCTTGCCAGGCGAGATGGCGACTTCGACACCGGTCTTTGGATTCCGGCCGACACCGCGCTTGCGGTCCCGCACCTGGAAGACCCCGAAGCCTCGAAACTCGATTCTCTTACCCTCGCTCAGGGCGTGTTTCATGGCCTCGAAAATGGTCTCGACCGCCAAGGCGGCCTTGACTCTCGGAACGTCCGAGCTTTCTGCTACGCGGGTTACCAGATCGGCTTTGATCATGTCGGTCGATTAGGGCGTCCGAGTGTAGCAACGGCCAAAATGGGTGTCAACGAAACTGGGCACAGGCCCTCGAAGTGGTCTCATCATCGATCGGAAGCCTGGCGCAAGCGCGCCTGTTTCTGCTCCAGAATGCATCTCTCGAAGGCCTGACTGGCCACCGTTGTCAGGCGCCGGATCAGATCCAGATCGAGCGCCTGAAGTCCGAGAGGGCCGCGATCTCCATAGATCAAGCTGACCAGGTGGTCCTGAATTCGAAGTGGAAACACGGCGCACTCGTCGGCCAGGTCCTTGCTCCAGCATGAAGCGAGCTCGAGATGGGGTGGCATCTCCGGTAGCTGGCCGATGAAGAAGCTCCCTCCTTCCCTCAGGTTGAGGAAGATCGAGGGCTCGTCGAAAGTGACTTTGAAGTCGGTCAGCCGGTCCCGGTCGAGGCCCGGGCCGTGCCCGAGCCAGCCCAAGACGGCACCCTGTCGGACCTGGAAGATCAAGACTCGGACGAAGAACTGAGCCAGGTAGTCGACGAGAATCTGCCCGACCTCTTCTGGATGTCCGGCTGCAGCCAGCTGTGCCTCCACGTCGTCGATCTCGACGACTTCCGCCGAGCTGTGATCGCGCGTGTAGAGAAAGGGTGAAACACTCGCTCCAGCCTCTTCGAAAGCACCTTCAGCGCCGAGACTGTCGAGCTCGCTGTCCGAAAGGGGAATGCTCTGGGGACTGGGACCGTCATCCGGCTGACGGCGTTCCTGGGCCTCGACTTCATCGTCGCCTGTTCCCGAGTCGCCTCCCCGGATGGGAACTACCTGTGAAGAGGGCTCGTCCAGATCAGCCCAGTGGATGAGGCGAGACTCGGGATGGGCTCCCTGAGCTTGTTGCACTGGCTGCTGACGCTGCTGATCGAGCATTCGCTCGAGCTTCAAGAAACGTTCGGGCTGAGGCGCACCGTAGTACTTGGCCAGGGCCGATACGAGTCGCACCTCGCTCGCGATATAGACCTTGAGCCGTCTTCCGATGATGAAGGAAAGCTCGTCCTGCAGCCAGAGGTTGTCGACCTCGAGCATGGCGATCTCGACTCGCGAGCCGGCGACCCTGAAGGGCACCGCCTGATAGCGAATGGCGATTCTCGCGGGCAGCATCTGAATCAACTCGTTGGAGATGTCTCTCAGGACTTCTTCCGCGGCAATGGGCACGCCTTGTTGTTCGGCCAGGGTGCGATCGAGGAGGCCCTCCGAAATGGCACCCATTTCGAGCAGGCACGATCCGAGTCGGCCACCGATCTCCCTCTGCTTGGAGATGGCCAGCCCGAGCTGTGGCTTGGTGATCCTGCCGTTTTGAAGCAGAAGAGCTCCGAGAGATTGCATACCCAAGGGTTGGATCTCCAGACTGCGAGGTCGAACGCCTAAGTCGTTGTTATGTGGTTACTTAGGCGAGCCTAGCGGATTATAGGTGGGGCATGGTTGCTTGTAAAGGCAACAGAGCGGTTGCTATCCTTCCGGCCGTGAAACCGCTTGGGGTATTTCTATTGGCTGGGATTCTCGCGGCGCCTTGGGCCGTGGGACAGGATGTGGTGGAGACGGGCTCGTACCACCTTCTCGTGGCACAACTGTTGACCGAAGAAGGAGACTATCGAGGGGCGCTCGACAGCTTCGAGGCCGCCATCGCCTTGGCTCCGGACGACGCCTACACACGGCTCGAGTACGGCCGTCTGCTCCTGCGCCTTGGCCGATCCCAGGAAGCGGTCGCTCAAGCTACGGTAGCCAAGCAGGTGGCGCCGCAGCTCGATGACGTGCTGCTGTTCTATTCCGAGGCACTCATGAGGTTGGCACAGGAAGATCCTGCCGCCCTGGAAAAAGCCAGGCAGGCGCTGGAGGAGATCCGCGCTCGCCAGCCCGGCAACATCGAGGCGATGGTGACGCTCGGGCAGATCTATCTTGGAGAGTCCCGGCCCGAAGAGGCCGCAGCAGTCTTCAGAGACCTTCTGAGCCGCCGGCCCGGGAATCGGATGGTCTTCTCTCTCCTGATCGACTCTCTGATGAGAGCCGGGCAGCCGGAACAGGCAGAGCAGGCGATGAAGGACGCCCTCGAGGTCGACCCTGGATTTACCCGAGTGCGGCTGAGTCTGGCTCAGGCGCAGAGTGAGCG
>JARFQS010000632.1 GCA_029287645.1 Thermoanaerobaculia bacterium
AAGCCCGATCGTCGCGGCCGGATCGATCCGGACGAGATTCTGGCCGAAGTACGGGCGGATACGCGACTGGTTTGCCTGGTGCTGGCGAACAACGAAGTGGGGACACTGCAACCGGTCGCGGAAGTGGGTAAGGGCTGTCGGGAGCGCGGCGTCCCGGTGCTGTGCGATGCGGTGCAAGCGGTCGGGAAATTGGCGGTCAAGGTGACGGACCTGGAAGTGGATTATCTATCACTCTGCGCCCATAAGTTCTACGGTCCCTTGGGCGCAGCGGCTTTATGGGTCCGTAGGGGAGTTGACTACGAAGCGTTGCTCAGGGGGGGATCTCAGGAACGTCAACGAAGGGCAGGAACCGTCAACGTTCCGGCTGTTGTCGGATTGGGCGAGGCGGCAAGGCTGGTATCCGACGAGCTCGAAGTGCGCCGTCGGACGATGTTCGAGCTGCGTGAGCGCTTCGAAGGCGGCTTGGAGCGAATCCACGATGTTGTCGTGCATGGCCGGCCAGCGGAGCGAATCCCCAACACGTCTCACATTGCTCTTCCGGGGGCTGACAGCGAGGCCTTGCTGATCCGTCTCGACCTCGCCGGTTTTGCCGTTTCATCAGGGTCTGCCTGCTCCTCTGGCACGGTGGAGCCCAGCCGAACGTTACTTGCCATGGGTGTTCCAAAGGAAGAAGCTTCCTGCTCGCTGCGCGTCAGCTTCGGGCCTCGGAACACCGTCGCGGAAGTCGACGGGTTCCTGGATGTCCTGGAACACGAGGTGACGGAGCTCCGCGGGCTGGCGTCGGGGTCGTGATCATGAAACCGACGATCGCAGTGGCCATGAGCGGTGGTCTCGACTCCTCGGTGACGGCCTGGCTTCTCTCGCAGGCCGGCCACCCGGTCATCGGCCTGTCCATGCTGCTGTGGGACCGGTCGCAGGACGATAGCTATGGCAGATGCTGCGGCGCGCTGGACATGGGAGATGCGAAGCGCGTGGCCCAGCAATGCGGGATCTCCCACTACACGCTGCAAATGGAGGAGGAGTTCCGTCGTGCCGTGGTCGATCCCTTCGTTCAGGACTACCTCGAAGGCAGAACGCCGATCCCGTGCACTCGCTGCAATACCTGGATCAAGTTCGACCTGTTTCTCGACAAAGCCCGCCAGCTGGGCGCCGACCGGATCGCGACCGGCCACTACGCACGGATCGTCGAAGGCCCCGACGGCTACGAGCTGCACGCGGCTGCCGAATCGAGCAAGGACCAGAGCTACTATCTTTTCGAGCTGACGCAAGACCAACTCGCTTCGACACTCTTTCCCCTGGGTGAGAAGACCAAGCCAGAAGTGCGGGAGATGGCGCGAGAGGCCGGCTTGAGGGTAGCCGAGAAGCCCGAGAGCATGGAGATCTGCTTTGTCGAAGGCAGCGTTCGGGAGTTTGTCGAGTCTCAGGTCGAAGCGTGGCCGACGCGCTTCAGAACGGAGTCGCTCACCCAGCCCAGCCAGATCGTGGACGGGGACGGAAGGGTACTTGGCGAAGGAGAGCCCTACTATCGGTACACCGTCGGCCAGAGGCGGGGATTGGGGATAGCGGCCCCCGAGCCACTCTATGTGCTGGGCGTGGAGCCGCAGCACAATCGGGTCGAAGTCGGTCCGGAGACCGCGTTGCGAGCGCCCGGTTTGATTGGACGCGATGTGCATTGGATCGGTCCACAGTGCGACGCTCCTATCGAGGCCATGGTGAAGATCCGATCACGACATCCGGGTGTCCGGTCGCTCGTCCGACCCCTGGGTGAGGGCAGGGTGGAGGTCGAGTTCACCGAAGCGCAGATCGGCGTCTCGCCAGGTCAGGCAGCCGTGTTCTACGACGGCAGTCGAGTGCTGGGTGGTTGCTGGATCGACAGTTCCACAGGAGACGCCTAGATTCTGACGGGTGGCAAGCTCGAACGGGCAGCGAGACAGGATCGGACCGAGATGAAGGTGCACATCGTCTGTCAGAGATGGAAGCAGGATCGCGTCCTGTCGCGGTTCGCGCGCTATCTCGTGGATCGTTGGGGTTGGACGGTAGGCCGGCGGCCCCAGCGGAAGGCGGACCTGAACTACTGGATCGCCTTTCTGGAGTGGCAGCGGTTCAGGGGTTTCGACAGCACTCCGACCGTTGCGTACATGACCCATCCGGAAGACGAGATCGAGGACCCCGATGGGTACCGCCTCTACTACGACGCGGCCGAAGAGGCAGATCTGAGAGTGTGCATGAACGAGTTGAGCCGGCAGGAGCTAGAAGACCTGTATGGCCGGTCGTTGCGAGTTCCGCTTCCCCTGGACACGAAGCACTTTCCTCTCAAGTCCGCTCCGGCGGGCAATACACCGATTGTCGGCTTCTCGGGCAAGGCGTATCGAAGCGGTCGCAAAGGCGAGGACCTGGCGGAGCGACTCGTCGAAGACTTCGCCGGTCGATGCGGATTCATGGCTTCAGGCAAAAAGTGGCCGTGTCCGACGAAATGGTACTCCTGGCAGGAGATGCCGGGGTTCTTCCAGAGTCTGGATGTCTACGTCTCCACTTCGGTGGTGGAGGGTGGCCCCATGCCGACCCTCGAGGCCCTGGCGACGGGGGTTCCCGTTGTCATTGCGTCGGGTGTAGGGCTGCACGACGAGTTGCCGGACATGAAAGGGATCTTCAGATACGAGAAGGGTGACTACGAGGACCTTCGCCGAGCCCTCGACGAGGCCCTCGGTGACTACAGGGACGTCGCCCGGGCTCTCCTCCGTGAGTCCACACGCCCCCACACCGTCGACAACTGGTGCGAGGCCACCAGAACCGCCTTCGAAGAATTCCTGTCACACACCCCCTAAATCGGCCGGCGCCCCTGCCGGCAGATCGAATCCCCTCCTACGGCTGTTGTCGTGTAGAGATCCGTCCGGGTGGTCCGCCTAGGGGACGGCGTCGGCAATGTAGGGGAGCCCCTTGCGGGCTCCCATGGGAGGGGTCAAGCCCCTCCCCTACATTGAGGGTGGGCTGCCACCTCGTCACGTCATCGCGGCGGATGTCCGCTGCTTTGCCATGGATCTTGCGCTGCGCTCGACGTGGCACCCCTTGACGAACCACCCGAACGAACCTCTGGCACCGGTGAAGGCAATAGGGGCGTAAAGGCTCAGGGGCATAGGGGTCAGAGCTCAGAAGGAAACCAACAGCGGCTCCAAGGGTTCGGCGTGGGGACCTCCATGGGGGTTCTTGCAGCGGAAGGGAGAACAAGCCCCCTGGGGGCCCCACGTCGGACCACCACACGATCAGTCCCAGGACTCAAGCTCTAGTACCCCTGTGCGGGCACTGCGAAAGGGCGTCCACAATCGAGAGGCTTCTAGCGGTCGTCTTCAGGAGGGCCGATGACGACCGTAAACTCGCCCTTGATGGACGATCGGGCGGAGAGATCCGAGTGGATTTCGGAGAGCCGGCCTCGCACTGTTTCCTCGTGCAGCTTCGTGAGCTCTCGGCCGACCGCTGCGAGCCTGTCGCCGAGCATCTGCCGAGCATCTTCGAGGCTCGCGACGATCCGATGGGGAGACTCGAAGAAGATGAGGGTGTGAGCGAGGCCCGAGAATCGATCGAAGAACCGCTGCCGTTTGCCCTTGCGGGGTGGAGGAAATCCGAGAAAGGTGAAGGGGTAGGGCGGTAGCCCGGAGACGACCAGGGCAGTGAGAATCGCCGAGGCTCCCGGAACATGTTCGACGGGAATGCCCTGCGCTGCCGCGCCACGTACCAGCAGGAAACCGGGATCGGAGAGCAGAGGCGTGCCGGCGTCGCTGACCAAAGCCACCTGCATTCCATCCTCCAACTGCTCCAGAATGCGGGGCACTCGCTGTCGCTCGTTGTGCTCGTGCAGGGAGAGCAGCCTGGCCTCGATTCCGAGGCGAGAGAGCATGCGGCCGGTATGGCGAGTGTCTTCACAGGCGACCAGATCGGCCTCGACTAGGGCCCTCCGGGCCCGAGGCGACAGGTCGTCCAGATTGCCGATGGGAGTCGCGACGACGATCAGCTTGCCCGGCATGCCGGGTCAGTCCCGGGGGATTTCCCGGTCCAGGTTGATGGCGCTGTCGGATAGACGCGCGATGAGCATGAGACGCCGTTTGAAGCGATTCTGCTCCTCGAGAGCGGTGATTCGACCGACCACGCTCGCCGGGTAGCCCTGGTCGACGACCTCACTCGGCGACAGACCCAGATCGAACATCAAACACAGGACCTCGTCAGCGCTTGCGTAGTCGAAACCGAGCTCCCCTTCGTCGGTCTGGCCGGGCCACAGGTCCGCAGAGGGCTTCTTGTCGATGACCTGTGCGGGCACACCCAAATGCCGCGCCAGCTGCCAAACCTGCTGCTTGTAGAGATCTCCGAGTGGATTGATGGAGCTGGCGTTGTCGCCGAAGATGGTCGAATATCCAAGCAGAATCTCCGTCTTGTTGGAGGTTCCGAGAACCAGGCATCCCAGCTTCTTGGCATGGTCGAAGAGGATGGACATCCTCTCCCTGGCCATCTTGTTGCCGATTCGGACCTTGTCGATCTCGCCTTCACCCAGGTTCTCGAAGTAGAGGTCCACCATGGGCGAGATGTCGATCGTGGTTGATTCCAGCTCGAAGGCTGCCGCTACTGCCTCCGCATCCGAAAGCGAGTCGGGGTTGGAGGTGCGATAGGGGAGCATGTAGGTGTGAACCCGGGAGGCTCCGAGGGCTCTGGCTGCCAGGGCAGCTGCCAGAGCAGAGTCGACGCCACCACTGAGTCCGACCACGACGCCTTTCGACCGGGTGGTTTCTACCGCATCTCGAATGAACCCTGTCAGGACCTTCTCTGCCAGCTCGGCGTTGAGCCACAGGCGGTCCCGGATCCAATACTTCGTGTCATTCATTCGGGACCCTCGATGTCGCTGCGCTCGGAGCGCAGGAGCGGTAGGCGCCAGCGGAGTCGATCCACTTCCCGCAGATCGAGGGTCGCTATCAGAAGGTCTTCCTCGAGACTGGCGGCTCGGCAGAGAATCTGCCCTCCGGGGCGCACGATGTGGCTACCCCCGGCGTAGAACGTACCTTCTTCCCAGCCGACCCGGTTGCAGTAGAGGAGCCAGCTGGTGTTGACGACGGCCGTGGAGCGGGTCAGGCATTCCCACGTTTCCTGGCTTTCGAGAACCTCGCCGGAGCCGACCTACCCAGGTCACGCCGACAGGACGCCGAGCACGTTTCCTCCCCCAGCCGCCAGGAGCTGGGCCAGTTGCGGATGCCAGAGGTCCTCGCAGACCAGGAGCCCCAACTTCTCTCCACCGATGGGAGCCAGGTCGAGGCGCTGCCCGTGTCCGAAGAATCGGCCTTCCTGAAAGATCCCATAGGTCGGCAGATACAGCTTGCGATGGACGTGGACGATCTGGCCCGCCCTGAGCATCACGGCGCTGTTGTAAAGGACTCCCTGGCCGTCCTCCTCTACCAGGCCGACTACTACTGCCATCTCGCCGGCGGCCTCCGCCAAGTGTCGGAGTCTCTCGGACTCTTCGATCCGACAGGAGACCCGGCTCGTGAGGTGCAAGAGCCGGTACCCCGTGATCGAGAGCTCCGGAAACAGAAGCAGCTCGACGCCCTCCTGCCGGGATCGTTCCATCCACTCCAGGTGCTTCTGGAGATTGTCTTCGACGGCGCCCAGGGTACAGTCGATCTGCGCCAACCCGACGGTCAGTTTGTTCGCCATGGGAACTCGAGATCTACAGGGCCCAACGAGTGAAAATCGACCCTGAAGGCTATGCTAGCATGCCGCCGCCATGGGTCTCTTGCGGAAAATCACACTGTTTCTGGTTGTTTTCGCGAACGTGGGATCGCCGATGCTCCACTCAGCCAGCGAGAAGGAGCCGGTCGATCGACTGTTGGCAGTGGTCGACGACGATCCGATTCTGGAGTCGCAGCTGGACCAAGTCATCGGTATCGGACTGGTCGAGCCCCTCGAGGGGGAGGATGACACTCGCTTTCGTCGCCGAATCCTGGATGGGCTGATCGAAGAAAAGCTCCGTTTTCACGAGGTCGACCGATTCGGCTTCGCGGAGGTGCCTGTCGATCAGGTCGAAGAGCAGTTCCAAGTCGTCCGAGGCCGGTTCCCGGATGAGGAGAGCTTCCAGGCGCGCCTCGAAGAGTTGAGCCTCAATGAACAGGGACTCCGACAACTTCTGGCGCGGCAGGTCATGGTTCTGATCTATGTCGAGGAGCGGTTGGGTGCGCGAGTGTTCGTCGGCTTGGAGGAGATCCAGGAGTACTACGACAATGAGCTGGTGCCGCGTCTCGAGGAGAACAACGAGCCCATACCCCCGGTCCGTGAAGTCCGAGAGCCGATTCGGCAGGTCCTGAAGGAGGAGCTGCTGAACGAAGAGATCGAGCGTTGGACCGATGAGCTGAGGCGGAATGCCGATGTCGTCGACTATTTCGACCGCGAGCGCAGAGAGCTACCGGCTGTTGTCCACGAAGTCGGTCGCTGAGGCACTCTGTCTTCCTGTCGACGGGTAGATCTCGTCGTACTGCAGCCAACTCCCCACGACCTTCTCGAGGTACGCTCGAGTCTGGGAGAAACCCACCTTGGTGAAGTACTCTGCCGGCTCCTCGCTATTGCAGTAGCTCTGCCACAGCTCGGCTTGATCCTCTCCCGCGTTGTAGGCGGCGATGGCGGAAAAGATATGTCCGGAGTATCTGTTCGAAAGGTCAGCCAGATATAGGGCGCCCAGAGCGATGGCTACCTCGGGCTGGTGAAGGTCGGTTGCTTTCAGGTGTGGCCTGCCGATCCGGGGTCCGTAGCGGCGCGCAGTGCCCATCACGAACTGGGTCAGTCCCCGGGCGGATGCGGCGGATACGGCCATCGAATCGAAGCGGCTCTCCTCGCGGATGATCGCGGCCAGGAGGTGAGGTTCGATTCCGGCGCTCGAGGCCCTGGAATGAATCAGCTCCTGGTAGGGAATCGGGTACAGCATTCGTCGGTAGGACTCCGACAGGAACTGCTGGGGTAGCTCGTCAGGCAGCCGATCCGACAGGATCTCGGAGAAGCGGAGCGACTGCCTGTAGAGACCCGACTCGGCCAGAAGGTGGCTGGCTGTCAGAGCGAGGGAATTGTCAGCGACAGGGAAGTGTTCTCCGACGGCTGGTGACATGTGCTCCACGATACCGAGGGACAGCAGGATCTCGTCCGGTCTGTCGAGCTCGACGTCCCAGATGGCCCACTGGCCGGCCGGGACGATCTGCATCTCCAGAAACGGCCGGACCTTCGAGCTGTTCTGCATGTGACGCCTCAGATGATCCCGTGACTCGGCCCCGAGCGGGTCCTCGTCTCCCAGCAGGATCCAGGCCTCGTGAAGCTCGCGAGTCCGGTCGACGGCTGCCAGCCCTGTCTC